>CAZOTD010000043.1:6429-11813 GCA_964582685.1 uncultured Treponema sp.
AGGCTCGCCAACTTTTAGTTGGCTGCGCCTACTAAACTCATGCGTCGCAATTTTCGTTTGCTCCGCTTGTGATATGTATTTTATTATACACGTAGGCTCGCCAACTTTTAGTTGGCTGCGCCTACTAAACACATCCACTCGGCTTCGGCGCAGAGAGTTTGTCCTACATACAATTTTCCTGCTTGCTTAATCATCTTGGAACTTACTCTCAGATTTGTAATTTCCATTCTCGCTTTATCACCAGGTCGAACTTGATTTCTAAATTTAACCTTATCAAGCGTTGCAAAGAAAAACAAACTTCCTTCTGGAACTTTTTTTTGATAACTCAAAGCCGCACCGCCTGCTTGTGCCATTGTTTCGCAAAGGATAACTCCTGGAACTACAGGATAATCTGGAAAATGGCCTTTAAAGAAGAATTCATCTTTTGTAAAAGTATGTTCACTCACACTTGAATTATCATCACAAGATATAATTTCATCAACAAACAAAAAAGGTTCACGATGTGGCAAAAGACTTTTAATATCATTGGTAACTGACATTTGTAAGTACTCCCAAAAAAGTAAAATTTGCAATACATAAATTTGCAATTTTCATTATGTTTTTTCTATAATAATATTATCAGAATAATGTGAATTTTACAACTTAAAAAATGGTTATTAACAGCAAGTAATATCATGCTCTGAAGTTTTTTGTTTGCACAATGGGAAATCTTCCTTAAAAAACAACACAAGCAAATTGTCAAATTTGTGCAGTATTGTTTTCGTGCGCGAAAGCGCACAATTAATGAGCAAGTTCGTGCAACGAACTTGAAGTTAAAAGCGATTGTGTCACTTTGGTGACTATGCTATTTTAGTGGCTCTTCACTAAAAAAGGGGTGAAGAACGCATATATTGTAATAAAAAAGGCACACTTTGTAGCATTATCTTGACACAGTGTTATCATTTTGCTGACACAGTGTCGCTTTTAAACACCCACTTTACAATAAAATGATTATATGCAAAAATATACAAGATAAAAACTGACGACATTTCGGGCAGTTTTTATCTTTGAATTAACTTTCGAATTTCACTTCGTTGCAAAATCGCGCTAAAAAGTCAATTCGAAAATTGATATTTCTTCTTTGACTTTTTATATGGGAAAATTTGTGACTATGAAAACTCGTTTTTTACATTTGTGGTTTTGCTTATTGGGGGCGTTAATATTTAACTCCTGTTCATTTCAAAATAATTCAAATGCTTTGTTAACAATTTCGTTACCAAAAAAATCTAATGCAAGAGTTGCACTATATGAACCATCAAATATTGTAAAATACGAAGTTGTTATTACAAATGAAAATGGTGCAAATTTTTCAAAAACAGGCTCTCCTGGTAGCGCAATTACTTTTGACAATATCTTAACTGGAGTATATACAGTTGATGTTTTTGCACTTGATAAAGACGGATACAATGCAGCAAGTGGAACGACTGAAGAACCTGCCATTGTAGTAGAAGGTAAAACAAGTGTTGTAAATATAGAAGCGTCAATGCTTGTTAAAAGCGACTTTTTTGTTTCTGGTCCAGATGGTGCTTGGATAAATGATTACCAAAATTATTTTGCAAACTCAAAATACAAAAGTTACAGAAACGATGTAGATTTTTTTGCAACAATGGAGCAAGATGGACAAGGACAAGATCAGGAAACTATTTCTTGCACACTTAAAAATCTCAATATCCCATATATTTTTGTAGACCAAAAAATACAATCTTACAATAATGCTAGTTATAATATACCATATCCAATTTCAGCGGATGTCACTAGGAATAAAGTCACAGTATCTTTTGAGGCAAAAGCATCTAAACCTACAACAATTAATTTTTTCTTTCAAGATACAAATCATGAGCCAATCGGAGTTGTAAGCCAATTTGAACTTGGCACAGATTTTCCTGTAACGCAATATACAATAGATGTAACATCTACTAGAGGCAATTTTAGAGACTGGAAAGGCTCATTTAGAGCATGTGTTCCGCAAGGAGTTACAGTTGACATCAAAAATGTGATAATTAAAGAGCCAGATCCAAATACGGAGACGACTGATGCTGGAGTATTTGGAGCCCTTACAGTATATCCTCCAGACACTCAAGGAGTTAAAATTAAAAAAACAAATGAACCATATTTTGCAGATTTAGATTTTACTTTGCCTAATGCGTATGCAGGATATGCTGGCATAAATCTTGATGGAAAAACAAATTACACCATTGGAGGACAATTTACGAATTCAGAAAATCCTATAGATATTGACTTTTATTTGTATACTTTATCTAAAGGCTTAATTCCCTTAAAATCAGTTACACCAACAGATAATGGATTTTCTGAAGAATTTAAAGGAACTGATTTAGAAAAATATAAAGTTAATGATGATTATGAGTTTGCAGCACTTTTACTTAAACCAAAAGAGCCATGTACAGTAACAGCTTATACATTAACGACTAACGAGAATGATAATTAAATTTTCAAATATGAAATTTATTTATGTTGCATTGTAAAAACGCCGTCCCAAATTTCTGGGACTCCGTTTTTAATAAACTCTTGGCAACGCTCAATAAATGTTTTTGAAGATTCATCTTCTGGATAGATTGAATTTGCTTTTATAAAGAACGCCATTGCTGCTTTTAATTGAGCAATATCTTTTTTTATTCTTGGAGTATTACTTCCTTGCAAATACAATTCCATTCCTCTGTTAAAAAAATCTGCCGCTTCGATTTGATTAGCAGAAAGTTCTTTTTTTAAACCAAGAATGTTATAAATTCCAACAGGTTTATTTACATTAACAACTCGAACACAATCAAATTTTCTTGCAACAAGTAAATCTTTTTTTTCACCACTATTTGCTTTTCTCCAAGTTGATTCACTTGCAATTATCCAAGAACCGTAAATTTTATTTGTTCCTTCAAGACGGCTTGCAAGGTTTACGTTGTTTCCCATAATTGTATAATTTAATTTTTTTTCTGTTCCCATATTTCCAACAACCATCATTCCTGTGTTCAAGCCAATGCGACTGTGCAAATAAAAAGGTTCATTTGTGTGAGGATTAATTGGAAGTTTGTCTTTATTTTTTTCGTTAAAGTCTTTTTCTGCTTGCAACATTTTTACAGCGGCAACGCACGCATCAAAAGCATTATTTTCTGACGGAATCGGAGCACCAAAAAACGAAACAATTTCATCACCAACATATTTGTCGATTGTTCCTCGATTTGACATAATTGCGTTACTTAAATCGCCAAGATATTCGTTTAGAATTTCAACAAGTTTTTCAGCGCCTTTTGTATCGCCATATTCATTATTAATAACTTCTGTAAAACTAGAAAAAGTTTTTACATCAGAAAATAACGCTGTAAGATTTTCGCTTTTTCCTCCAAGACTTGCAAATTCTGGATGCTTAACGATTTGTTCAACAATAGTAGGTGCAACATATGTACCAAAAGTTGTCTGCAAAAATTTCTTGTCTTTTTCAGCAATGATGAATTGCAAAATTGTAACTTCAAGATAAGTTACAAATGCAATCAAAAATGGAGTAACCAAAGGAACATAAATTCCAAAGAATTTCATTAATAAAATCGGAATTAAAATTACAAAAAAAATTATCAAAATGCTAGTTCCATTTTGAACAGAACTTTTTTTCTTTTTTGTAAGTACTTTTTGTGCGATAATTAAAATCGTAGTAACTAAAATTCCCCAAATATAATTTATTGGAATAATAAAATCACGATTGATAATTGTGTTCAAAACATTTGCGTGAGTTCCGATATTTGGATATGCACGTTCAAAAGGAGTTGTTCCCAAATCTGTTGTAGAACTTGCAGTGTTTCCGATTATACAAAAAGCGTTTTTATAACTTGCAGATTTTTCTTGAAATAAATCATTGTAAAGATTTGTATCGCTTTGAAGAACTCCAAAAAGGTTGCCTAAAGTTGTTGCATATTCAACATATTTTTCTTCGCCAAAATTATCGCGTTTTTCAAAAAGCCATTCTTGAATTTTTTCTGAAACATCACTATTTGCATATAATTGAACTTCGTCAAAAAAGTTTTTACGAATTAAAAAATATTCATCGTACATTTCTTCTGCAATTCCACCATTTATTGCATTTCCTTCTTTGTCATATCCTTCGCAAATTTCAAGAAGATAGTTTTTGTAATTTAAAATGTCAAAATATTGTTGTACTAATTGATAAATTTCAATTTGAATTTGTTCAATTGGTTCAAGTTCGTTTTGTAAATTTGTATTTTTTTTGGATTCTTCAAGTGAATTAAGCGTGTCAAAAATAGCTGAAGATTCTAGTAAAATATTTTGAATTGCAGCAAAAATATTTTTTTCTGTTTTATCGAGAGTGTCCAAAAACAAAATACTTTCGTGCCTAAATGAATCTTGATATTTTTTGTGAGCCCAATTTATAATCATTCTTCCTTCTCTATCTAAAGGAATTTTTATATCTTCAAGATTTCCATCTGATTCTGTCAACGATACATTTTTTAAAATAAGCTTATTTCTTGTTCTAATGATTTCTTGTGGTTGACTTTGCTCTACCAATGGAGAAAAAATAAGTTGCCCAACAGATTTTGCATAATCGTTTTGGTATTTTAAAAGTTCGATACGACGGCGAGTTCCATCTGAATCAATAATTGTATTTGTAAAACCTGCACCATTTGCTCGCTTCATAAACATATTCATTGCAGGAGAAAATCCAATTGAAAATTCATTTTTCACATTTGGATTGCTCCAAACAATTTTACGATAACCAAATAAATTATCTTTTTGAGTTTCGTAAGTTGTTTTTTGATTGCCTTCGATGAGCGCTTTTGTGTCGCCTGTCGAATTATACAAAAATCGAGATTGTGTATAATCTAGTTCTTCTGGCGTATAATTTATATCAAGGTCAGCGGTGTTAATAGTAAGAAATGTATTGCCAAAAAATTGAATTGCCCGAGCAAACTCCAAATCGCTTTCTGGAAAATTAGAAGGCGAAAGAAATTCAATATCGAAAACTGCAGTTGTCGCCCCAAGTTCTTTCATTCGCATGAGCATATTTGCATAAACATCACGTTTCCAAGGCCACGTGCCAATATTTTCAAGAGCAATATTATCTGCCTCTACAAGTAAAATATTTGATGATTCATTCGGACTTGTTCTTATATTAAGAAGCAAGTCAAAAACTCTAGATTCAAATTTACGAAAAACTCCAAGTGCGTCTAAAACAAAAAAGAAAACAATCGTTCCTAAAACTATCAACATATTTTTATTTTTTTTCATCTTTATATTTCTCCAATACAAACATCAAATAAAACACAATAAAATCTGTGTACGAATAAATATTCATATATACAAAAAATGAATTTTAAATTATAATC
>CAZOTD010000044.1:0-11642 GCA_964582685.1 uncultured Treponema sp.
GAGGATTTTTATGAAAAAGCATTTTTATTTTCTTGTCTGTATTCTATTTTTTCTTTTTGCAAGTTGCAAAACACTTTTTTTTAAAAACAATTTTGTTTATTCAATTTCGCAAGTTGAACTTAAAGAAAACAATCTCGATTTTTTGTTTCAAAATTATAGTAAAGAAAAAATTACAAAATTGACAGTTTACTTTGAACTTGAAAAAATAGATTTTAGTCAAGAGTTCTCGCAACCGATAATTTTTGAGCAAACTTTTGAACTTGCCCTTGAAAGTCAACAAAGCGTTATGCTTTGTATGCAACTTTCTCAAATTCTTGAAAAAGTTGCATTTGAAGAAGAAGATTTAGACCTTTCGGCACAAGAATTCTTAACGCCTGTTCGCATTTATGCAAAAGAAATTATTTTTGAAAGCGGACAGGTTTGGAAAGATACTAACGGAAATTATTGTTTTTAATTTAATTTTTTTTGTTATCTTTTTCACGAATTGCAATTCGTCGGATTTTTCCACTGATTGTTTTTGGAAGTTCCTTTAAAAATTCATAAATACGAGGACATTTATACATCGCTGTATTTTCTTTTGCAAATGTTGAAATTTCAACTTCCATATCATTTGGATTACGATTTGCATATTCACTGGAAAGAACGATTGAAGCTTTTACAGCCATTCCGCGTTTTTTATCTTTTACACCAGTAACGGCACATTCCATTACGGCAGGATGTTTTTGAAGAATTGATTCAACTTCAAAAGGACTTATTCTGTAGCCAGAAGATTTTATAATATCATCTTTTCGACCGATAAACCAAACATAACCATCATCGTCCATTGTAACATTATCGCCTGTGTGATAAACACCGCCTTCAAAAGCTGCTTTTGTCAATTCAGAATTTTTGTGGTAACCCATAAGAAGTCCAATTGGGCGACCATTTTCCACATGAATACAAAGTTCACCTATCTCGCCTCTTGGAACCGGTTTACCTTGAGAATCAAGAACTTCTACATTATACATCGGATTAGGAAGTCCCATAGAGCCCGGTTTTATATTTGCATATTCAAGAAAATTTCCGCAGATAATTGTGGATTCAGTTTGACCATAACCTTCATAAATTTTCTTACCTGTTTTTTCGTACCATTTGTTAAACACTTCGCTGTTTAAAGCCTCGCCGGCTGTAGTAAATCGTTGACATTTACTCAAATCATATTTTGCAAGATCTTGATGAATGAGAAATCGATAAACTGTAGGAGGGGCACAAAAAGTTGTCAATCCGTATTTTGAAATCATGTGAAGCATTTTGTCAGGTTTTAACATATTCATATCGTAAACAAAAATCGCTGAACCACAAATCCATTGACCGTAAAGTTTTCCCCAAGTTGCTTTTGCCCAGCCAGTTTCTGCAAGTGTAAGATGAAGTCCGTCATCAACAACGCCATGCCAATATTTTGCTGTCATAATATGCCCAATTGGATATGAAAAATCTTGCAATACCATTTTTGGATAGCCAGAAGTTCCAGAAGTAAAATAAAGCAACATCGGATCATCATTGCAAGTTGCTCCATCACCTTGTGGTCTTGGAAAATCCGCATCAAAATTTAAATATTCACTATGAAATGGAATCCAACCTTTACGTTCCTTGCCAACAGTTACAAGATATTTTACAGTTGGAGATGCAGGAATTGCTTTTTCGATTTCTTCGAGAATGTGCGGATTATCGTATGAAACAATCATTTTTACATCTGCTGCATTTGTTCGATATTCAATATCGGCTTTAAGAAGTTGATCAGTTGCAGGAATTACAATTGCACCAATTCTGTGCAATGCAATCATAAAAAACCACCATTCGTAACGGCGGCGAAGTATTAGCATAACAGAATCGCCTTTTTTTATTCCTTTAGAAGAAAGCCAAGAAGCAACTCTCTTTGATTCGCGAGAAATATCCGCAAAGGAAAATTCTTTTTCTTCGTTATTATCATCAATCCAAATTAGTGCTTTTTTATCTGGACAATTTTCTGCATAACGGTCAACAATATCGTAGGCAAAATTAAAATTTTCAGGCTTTTTAAGTTTACAATTTCGAAAAAAATCATCGTAATTTTTAAATTCTTTCGGTTCTATAAGATATTCATTTGCAAAATTCATTTTAAATATTTTCCCTTTTTATAATATATTTGTTAAATTAGACAAAACGGTTTTAAGAAAGTTGCGATTTTTTTTTTAATTTTTCGCAACTTTGATTGTCAAGCATTTTTGATTTTATAAAAATCTAAAAAATGAATCTAAATGACTTTTTAGGATATAACTTGTTTTTGAGTTCTGTTTTATGATATTATTTTGTTATGATTTTATTTGTGTTAACTATTTTTCCTATGAGTCTTATAATTTTCTATTTGAAAAAAGACCGTAACAACAGAGCGTTTTTTCTTCCTATAATTTTTACAGGATTTTTTACAGGTGTTTTATATCTTGCATATAAACTTTTGTTTTCTACTTTTTATCATATTCCGCAGGCAAACATATTTGCAAATTTTATTTATTATTTGATTTTTCAAGCAATAATTCCTATTGTTGCAATTTATGGTATTTTCTTTCTTTTTGCACGAAAAGACACAATTGAAGATAGATTTTCGTTTTTCTTTCCACTTATTGCTTCGTTCTATAGCGTATTTTTGCCTTATATGGTTTTAGAAACTCAAAAGCCTTATCCTGGTTTTTTGCTTTTTATAAAGCCTTTAATGTTTCTTGCAATGTTCATAATTATCCAAATTTATCTTTCCAAACTTCTTGAAACAAAAGGTAATTCAAAAGAAACTGCTAAAAAAATCGGGATTATAATTCTTGCTTTATGCATTCCTGCCTTTGTAGAATCATTGTGGGTTGTAAATGTATTTCCGCTATTTTGGATTATTCCTACAACTTTAATTATTCTTTTTGCAGCATATTTAATTATTCCTTAAAAAACAATACAAACGTTCCTAAAAGTTCGAACATTAACAAATATGTTTTTGTTCGTCTTACTTTATATTTGAATATTTTTTATTAACGAGGTAAAAAAAATGTCTACACCTTTGGAAAACTATCTTGCTTCTTGTGACGGAAAACCAAATGTTGCAATGTGCTCTTATGTTGCAAATCTTCAGCAAGTTGCACAAATCGGACCTGATATTGCAGCAAGCATTGTAAATGAACTTGAAAATCAACGAAGCCACTTAAAACTTGTTGCTTCGGAAAATTACTGTTCATTGAATGTACAAGCAACAATGGGAAATCTATTAACTGACAAATATGCAGAAGGATATCCAGAACATCGTTATTATGGTGGTTGTGTGAATATCGATGCTGTAGAAAATATTGCTGCTCGCGAAGCTGAGGCACTTTTTGGAGCAGATTATGCTTATGTTCAACCACATTCTGGCGCTGATACAAACTTAGTTGCCTATTGGGCTATTTTAAGTGCAAAAGTAGAAACTCCAACTCTTGAAGAACTAGGCGTAAAATCTTTAAATGATTTAACTGCAGAACAATTTGAAAACCTTCGAAAAAAGTTTGGCAATCAACGCCTTATGGGTTTAGATTATTCTTGCGGCGGACATTTGACTCACGGCTACAGAATGAATGTTTCAGCAAGAATGTTTGAAAGTCATCCTTATGGTGTTGATAAGGAAACAGGTCTTTTAGATTACGATGCTATAGAAAAGCAAGCGATGGAAGTTAAGCCATTAATTTTGCTTACAGGTTTTAGTGCTTATCCACGCAAAATTAATTTTAAGCGTTTTCGCGAAATTGCTGATAAATGTGGGGCAGTTTTAATGGTTGACATGGCACACTTTGCAGGTCTTGTTGCTGGAAAAGTTTTTGAAGGCGATTACGATCCTGTAAAATGGGCAGACATTGTTACAACCACAACTCACAAAACACTTCGAGGTCCTCGTGGTGCAATAATTTTGTGCAAAAAAGAATTCTCCGATTATGTAAATAAAGGTTGTCCTATGGTTCTAGGCGGTCCACTCGGACATATTATGGCGGCAAAAGCAATTGCATTTAAAGAAGCACGTACTAAAGAATATCAAGACTGGGCACATCAAGTTGTAAAAAATGCACAAGCGCTAGCAGATGGTTGCAAAGCACATAACATTCCACTTCAAACTGGCGGAACAGACAACCATCTTATGCTTTGTGATGTAACAGTCTATGGCTTAACTGGAAAGCAAGCAGAAGCAGCATTATTTAAATGCGGAGTTACAGCAAACGCAAATGCTCTTCCTTATGACAAAAACGGTGCCTGGTGGACATCAGGAATTCGTATTGGAACTCCGGGGCTTACAACTCTAGGAATGAACGAACAAGATATGAAAGAAGTTTCTGATATTATTGATTTTGTTCTTAAAAACACAAAACCTGGCGTTACAAAAGAAGGAAAACCTGCAAAAGGAAAAATCGAAATTAGCGAAGAAACAATAAAATCCGCTCGCCAACGAGTAAACAAATTGCTTGAAGCACATGTTTTATATCCTGAACTTGATTTAGATTTCTTAAAAAAGGAATTTGTAAAATAATTGAACTTTATTGTATTACTATAAAGTTTAGGTAAAGTTATAAAACAATTTTTCCAGATGAAAGATTTTTAATCCTTGCAGCAAAATCATCAAATTGTTCTGCAAGGATTTTTCCTTTTAATAAAACTGTATCAGAATATTCTTCGCTAACATCATAAAGTTGAAAATTATGTATTTGTCTTTTTACAAGTTCAAATAGTGAATAATCCATCGAAAAACTAAAATCTTTTTTTTCGGTCAATTCTTCTAAAGCAGCAATTTCATTTGCTTTTTCAAGAACGGACTTTGCACAATCACCGTAAGCTTTTACAAGACCGCCAGTGCCTAAAAGTGTTCCTCCAAAATATCTTGTAACTGTAAGAAGAATGTTTGTAGTTCCACTGCCTTTTAGAACATCAAGCATTGGCCTTGCTGCAGTTCCGTTAGGTTCTCCATCATCGCTCATTCCTAGAATTTGAGCATCTTGTCCAATTACAAAAGCGTGACAAACATGACTTGCATTTTGATATTTGTCTTTTTGTTGTTTTATAATTTCGCGTGCAGAACTTTGGCAATCACAGATGAACAATTCATTTATAAAGCGAGAATTTTTTATAACAAGTTCTGTTTGAATTTTTTCTGTAAGTATTTTCATATTTCATACTTTTTAAAATTGTATAACTTGTTAAACTTAGGGAAACAAAGTTTCGTCTTTTGGCTCAACCCAAATAGAATCAGTTTCTTTATTTGAAAGTCTGATACCTTGCGCTTTGTTGCCTTTTTCAAGAAAATCTTGTGCTTTAAATTCTTCATCAAGTTTTGAAATTCGTGGCTTTTTAATATATTGAAGTTTGAATTTAAATTTTTGTCTTGTGTCAATATGAAGAACTTCCATTCCTTCTGGCGCAAAATTATAATCACGATTCATAATCCAACTTTGAACACGACATCGTTTTATAAAGCAATATTTTGTTTTTGGATCGCGATAAATAATTGTAAAAAGCACATTGTTTATAATTTCTTTTTCCGCATAATTACAATACCACATTCCATTGTCAACAAAAAGTTTTTGTGGAACATCACAAACAGAATAAAGGCCACTCTTTCTGACAATAAAAATTCTGTCATACGGCGTAACTTTAAAAAGTTCATTTCCGCCAGAAACATTTGTTCCAAGATAACCTTTGTCATCATAACGAAGCGGAATATCGCGACGTGCGACAGACTTAACTTCTACAGCATTGAATTTTTCAATTTGAGTGTGGCGCTCAAGTAACTCTGGAGAAACTTTTTCAAAATGTGAAATCATTTCCTCAAGATATTCAATCGCACATACTTTAAGATTTTTTAAGCGTTTTGAAATTTCTTTAAGCCTGTCATTTATTGCTTTTACAGTTTCGCGATTTTTATTAATGTCAAATAAAGAAATGCGACGAATTGGAATTTGCAAAAGATGCTCAACATCTTCATCTGTAATTGCTCTAATCAATTCGGTTTTATAAGGAACAAATCCTTTGTAAACAGCTTTTGTAACATCTTCTTGAGTTTTTTGTTCTTCAATTTTTTTGTAAATTCGCTCTTCAACAAAAATACGTTCGAGTGTTCGCATGTGAAGATCTTCTTTTAGTTTTCCACGTTCAAACTCAAGTTCATCTTTGATAATCGCCGTAAGTTTTTGCGCGTAATATTTTACGACTTCAGTTGCTGTCATAGTTACAGGCATATTGTCTTTAATAACAAGCATTTGACATGCAATTGATTTTTCGCAATCTGTATAAGCATAAAGTTGATCGATTACATCTTTTGTGTAAACACCACGAGGAAGTTTTATTTCGATATTGCAATGATCAGTTGTAAAGTTGTCAACTGAACTGATTTTAATTTTTCCAGATTTGTAAGCACTGTCAATTGATTCAAGAAGTGCTTTGGCATTTGAATCAACAGGCAATTGTGTAATTACGATTTTCTTTTCGTCGCTTATATCAAATTTTGCGCGCGTTATAATTTTTCCGTTGCCGTCATTGTAATTGCTTACATCGATTAAACCGCCTGTTGATACATCAGGGAAAATTTCAAAACTTTCACCTTTGAGACATTTAATTTCTGCGTCAAGGACTTCCTTTAAGTTATAAGGAAGAATTTTTGTGCTCATACCAACTGCAATTCCTTCCGCTCCAATTAAAAGCGTAATCGGAAGTTTTGAACGATAGACTTCTGGCTCTTCACTTCTTCCATCATAATTTGGAACATATTTTGTAATTGCTTTGTTAGTAACTAAAAACTCTTTTGCAATGTTATTGATACGACATTCAATATAACGACCTGCAGAAGCACCATCGCCTGAAAACTTGTTACCAAAGTTTCCTTGCTTGTCCATAAATATTTCTTTATTTGCAAGATTTACGAGCGCCCCGTAAATAGAAGCATCACCATGCGGATGATACTCCATTGTACGCCCAACAATATATTGAACTTTTTTGAAATAACCATCATTTACTGTAAACAGCGTATGCAAAATTCTTCTTTGCACAGGTTTTAATCCATCTTCAAGATCGGGAATTGCACGATCACGAATTACATAAGAAGCATATTCAATAAAGTTTTTATCAAAAATATTTTTTACAAATGCCATTTTCTTTCCTTATGCGTCAATTTCTGAGTTGCTCAACAAATTCTGTTCAATGAATTTTCTACGTTCTGGAGTGTTTTTTCCCATGTAGAACGCAAGTAGTTGCGGAATAATTTTCAACTGACTTATCTCAACTGGTGTAAGTCTTATTTTATCTGGTGTAATAAATTGTTTAAATTCTTCACCACTAATTTCACCCAAACCTTTAAAACGACTCGTTTCTGATGATTTTCCAAGTTTTGCCTGAGCATCATCACGTTCTTTTTCGCTATAACAATAAATATTTTCTTTCTTGTTACGAACTCTAAAAAGTGGAGTTTCCAAAATCCAAACACGACCAGTTGTTACAAGTTCTTCAAAATATCCAAGAAAGAAGGTAAGCAAAAGATTTCGAATATGAAAACCATCATTATCAGCATCAGTTGCAATTACAATTTTTGAATATTTTAGATTTTCAACAGAATCATCAATTCCAAGTGCTGTCATAAGTTGCGCAAGTTCATCGTTATTATAAATATCCGACTGTTTTTTTCCATACATATTTTCGGGTTTACCACGAAGACTAAAAATCGCTTGATAATTTGCGTCACGAGCATGCGTGATAGAACCTGAAGCCGATTGTCCTTCTGTAATAAAAATCATCGAATCGGCACCTTTTGGACCATCTCCAAGATGGTATCGACAATCGTCAAGTTTTGGAATACGAATGCTCATCTTTTTAGCATTTTCTTTTATCTGTTTTTTTACGCTTGCGAGCTCCGTTCTCATTTTTTCGTTGTGCTCAATTTTCTCTTTTAAACGTTCTGCAGCTTTTGGGTTTTTATGAAGCCAATCATCAAGACCAGATTGTGTTTCGCTTACAATCCATTGGCGAATATCGGTGTTGCCGAGTTTATTTTTTGTCTGACTTTCAAAAACAGGTTCTTTTACTTTTGCAAGAATTGCAGCTGTAATTCCATCACGAACATCTTCTGATTTATAATTTGCATGGAAAAAATCATTCACTCCTTTTAAAAATCCTTCTTTAAAAGCATTAAGATGAGTTCCTCCATCTGAAGTATATTGACCATTCACAAAAGAAAAATAATTTTCACCATAAGCATTTGTGTGAGTAAATGCAAATTGAAGATGTTCGCCTCGATAACTTCCAATTGGATAAAGACTTTCTCCTTCAATTTCATTTTGCAAAAGATCAAGAAGTCCATTTTGACTTACAAAATCTTTGCCGTTAAATTTAATTGTAAGCCCAGAATTTAAATAAGCGTAATTCCACATTCGCCGCTCAACAAATTCCGCATTGAAAGAATATTTTCCAAAGATTGCTTCGTCTGGAACAAATTCAAAAAATGTTCCATTGGGTTGTTTTTCTTTTAACTTTCCAGTGCGTTGCGATTTTAATTTTCCGCGTTCAAAAATTGCTTCACAACATTCGCCATCTCGAATTGAAATTACCCGAAAATAAGATGAAAGAGCATTCACTGCTTTTGTGCCTACTCCATTCATTCCTACAGAAAATTGAAAAACATCGTCATTATATTTTGCACCAGTATTAATTTCGGAAACACATTCAACAACTTTTCCAAGTGGAATTCCTCGCCCATAATCGCGCACTTTTACATGATTATCTTTTATTGCAACTTCGATTTTTTTTCCAAACCCCATTATGTATTCATCAATTGAATTGTCGACAACCTCTTTTAAAAGAACATAAATTCCATCATTTTGATTTGAACCGTCGCCAAGTCTGCCAATATACATTCCAGAACGAAGTCTTATATGTTCAAGTGCATCAAGATGTCTGATTTGTTCATCTGTGTATTCAGCGACCTTTTTTGGAGTCGATTTTGCACCAGGGTCAATTGCTTTTGCAGCGGCAAGTTTTTTTGCTACTTGTTCTTGTGTAGTTCCAGGAATAAAATCTGATTTTTTTTCTGGCGATTTTTTTGCAACAGATTTTGCATTATCCCAAGCACGAAATGTTCCGTTCTCATCAATTCCAGCAACTGGTTTTTTAGTTGTAGTTTTAGAAACCGTTTTTTTGGTAACAGATTTAGTAGTTACCTTGCTAGCCGTTTTTGTTGAAGTAGCTTTTGATTTAGACGCAGAGCCCGAAATAGACTTTGCCGTTGTTTTTTCTGTTTTACCTACAGAACTTTTAGAATTTTTTCCACCCATACTATTATTATAGAAAAAGTTTTTAGTTTTTTCAATTACACTTTTCCATTTCTAATTTCTATTTTATAATAAAAAAAATGAAAGCCTTAGTTTTAAGCGGAACAAATAATTTTTTTGAATGTGAATGCGATGACAAAATTGTACGCAAATGTTCTATCAAAGGAAAAATTATCAAGACGGACAAGCAATATTACAATCCTCTCGCACCTGGAGATTTTGTCGAAGTTGAACCAGATTCTCTTAATAACGAAAAAGGACAAATTGTAAATTTAATTTTACGTAAAAATACTTTTGCAAGATGGAATCTTAAAGGCAAAGCACCTCAACTTTTAGCGAGCAATCTTGATTATTTGATTTTAGTAACAACGCCAGATGAACCGCCTTTTAGACCTCGCTTTATTGATAGGGAATTAATTCAAGCGGAAATTGCAGGAATTAAACCAATTATTGTTTGCAACAAATGTGATCTTAAAAACGCACAGGAATCTAATTTTCTTGAAAGACTTTCTGTTTGGCAAGAACTTGGATACAAAGTAATAAAAGTTTCTGCCAAAACTAAAGATGGACTTAGAGAACTCTCAACAATTCTTGAAAACAAAACATCTGCACTTGTCGGACAATCTGGAGTCGGAAAATCAAGCATCATAAATGCATTAGATTCAAATTGTATTCAACGTATAGGAGAACTTTCGCAAAAATACGGCAGAGGACAGCATACAACTACAAAAGGAATTTTGATGCATCTTGAATTGGAAGAAAAAATAACTGGCAAAAAAGATGTAACTGCAAATCTCATCGACACGCCTGGAATAAGACGATTCATCTTGCACGAAATTGATTGGCAAGATGTTGCACTTTATTTTCCAGAAATGAAAGATTTAATTGGAAAATGTAAATTCGGTGCAAGTTGCACACACACACACGAAACTGGTTGTAAAATTCTTGAAGCGGTTTATTCTGGAATAATAACGGAAGATCGTTTTGAAAGTTGGAAAAGAATAAGTCAAGAAATCAAAACAGGGAAAATAGATGATTAAATCCCACAACTAAAAAGCATTAAAATGTAATTTAAACTTAAAAAGTATGTGGGACTTTTATTTTAATTTTAGCCGAAAATTGTTCTTACTTTTATTACTGCGTCAATTCCAGCAAGAGCACGCAATGCATCTTCTGGAACTTTTACATCAATGTCTGTAATATTGTATGCAAGTTCACCTTTAGTTTGATTTATCATTCCTGAGATATTAAGTTTTGCATCTCCTAGAATTGATGTAAATTTTGAAATCACATCTGGAACATTTTTATGTGCAATACAAATACGAGTTCCTCCTTTTGGAATTGGATAATCAGCAACAAGTTTTGGAAAATTCACTGAGTTAATGATATTTCCTTTTTCCAAAAATTCTCGAAGTTGTTCACAAGCCATAACTGCACAATTATCTTCAGCTTCAGGAGTCGATGCACCAAGATGTGGAAGACAAATTATTCTTTCGTGATTTAAAAGTTCTTCTGCAACAAAGTCTGTTACAAAAAATGCAACTTTTCCGCTATCTACAGCGGCAATCATATCAGCATTATTTACAAGCCCTCCACGTGCAATGTTAATAATTCTAACTCCGTCTTTCATATTCTTAATTGAAGAAGCGTTTATCATTCCTTTTGTATCATTTGTCTGAGGAACATGAATTGTAATATAATCAGCTTTTGAATAAACTATATCAAGCGTTTCTCCAATTTTAACATTACGGTCAAGAGCAAGAGCGGCTTTTACAGACAAGAAAGGATCAAATCCGATTACTTCCATTCCAAATTGAATTGCAAGATTTGCAACCATTGCACCAATTGCACCAAGTCCAATTACGCCGAGAGTTTTTCCTTTAAGTTCTGGGCCGACAAACTGATTTTTTCCTTTTTCTGCTAAATCTGGAATTTCGTCACCTTTACCAGCAAGTCCGTTTGCCCAAGCATTTGCTTTAATTACAGAACGGCTCGAAAGCAAAAGTGCTAGCATTACAAGTTCTTTAACTGCATTTGCATTTGCACCTGGTGTGTTGAATACGACAACGCCTTTTGCTGTAAGTTCTGGAATTGGAATGTTATTTGTTCCAGCACCTGCTCTTGCAACTGCTTTTACTGAACCAGAAAGATTCATAGAATGCATATCTTGAGAACGAACAAGAATTGCGTCAGGATCAGAAATGCTTGATGCCGTTTCGTATTCATCACGTGGAAATTTTTCAAGACCGCAAGATGCGATTTTATTTAATGTTTGAATTTTGTACATAATTTCTTCCTTAATAAAAAATAAAA
>CAZOTD010000045.1:0-11544 GCA_964582685.1 uncultured Treponema sp.
ATCCTATACTACTAAATTATAAAAAAAAAAGCGATATGAATTATTAATTCATATCGCTTTTTTCGCTTACTTAAATCTAGCGATTTGCCGAATAAGGTTCATATTCCAAAGAAGGATTATAAGTTCCTTCACGATATTCACCTGTAAGACTTGGAATTTCCATTTTCATTCCTGGCAAAATTAAATTAGGATCATTTGGCTTTGGCATATTATTTTTATTTTTTTGATATAAGTTTTCCCAAAGCAAAGGATTATTGTAAACATATTGTCTACCAGAAATGTTCCAATAACAGTCTTTTGTTTCTGCCCAAGGACGTACAACATAAAATTGTGGAAGAGGAGTAACTTCTCTTACACCATCAAGAGCGGCAATTGCTTGTTTAGCATAATTTTCTGTTGCGACAAAATCTTCTTTTTCAAAAGCAGATTTTGCATTGTTATAAGCTTCTTCACTAGCACTGTATGCCATTGGAAAGTTTTTTTCAGCATTAATACTTTTTGCCCAATCAAGTTTTTCTTTGGCAGCATCAAGTTGTTCTTGAGCATTTTGGCGTGCAAGCATATTTTCGATAAATGCTCTTGAAAGTGCAGCATTTTCTTCTGCCTTAACTGCATATTCAACAGAAAGATCATATTCACCAGCATCAAGAGCAGCGTCAGCTTTTTTTGTATATTCATCAGCAAGACGCTGATATGTGTTATCTTTGTAACTATAACTTACTGCAAAAAGTGAACTTGCAAGTAAAGCAAATGTTAATGTATAAACAATTTTTTTCATTATCTTTCCTCCACTGCGTCTTTAAATACTTCAACAAAACCATCGTTTTCTACTTCAACAGTTTCGTCAACTTCAATTACAGATGCATCAGGATGTTCAAATTCATCTTCTTCAAGTAAAACTGTATCTTTTTCTTCGATGCCGTCAATTTTTTCTTCGCCAATAGGAGCTTTGTCATCTGCTTCTGTTGCAAAATCTTCTACATTCTGAACTTTTTCCTTTGCTTCATCAATTCTTTTTTGTGCAGCTTCTCGTTTTTCTGCTACTTCTGTTGCAAGTGCTTCAAACTTTTCTTTTGCATCTTTGTAATTGTCGTAAGCGCCTTCAGGATTTTTTGTTACATAAGATGAATCACCTTTTTTTAGTATGTCCGTAATTGTTTTGTATCGTTCTTTTTGAGCAACGCCTGCTTTTACATTGTCAGCATTTTTCTTTTGCTCAAGAGCAGAAGCACGTTCTTTATCCGCAAGTTTTTTGAATGAATTATAGTAAATTGTGTGATATGCAGCATAAGTTGTTTCTGCAGATTTGTATGCTGTTCTTCCGTCTGCATTTTCTGCAATTACTTTTTCAAGTTCTTCAAGAAGAACTTCGGCTGCATCATAAGCAACTTTATTTTCTTGGTCAAAGCCATGTTCTTCAACTTTGCTCTTTAGAGTTTTTGTTTCAGAAGCTTTTTGGAGTGCAAGATATTTGTAATTAAGGTTATTGATTTGAACTGACAAATCTTCTTCTGAATTAGCAACTTTTTCTTGCAAATCCTTATATGTTTCATCAAGAGAATTCAGTTGATTGTCATAGAATTTTTCTGCACCAGCTTCTATTGCAGCAGTGCGATTTTCCTCAAGGGTTGCCATAAGTTCTTTGTTTTTTTCGCTAACAGAAATGTCAGTTTTTTGTTCTGGCTCTGGTTCTGATTCTGTCACAGTTTCTGTTTCTTGTTCAGTTTCTGGAACTTCTGTGGCTACTTCTTCCGTTGTATTTTCTTGTTCTGAAGATTTACATGATACAAATCCGAAAATCAACGAAACCGCAAATGTTACTAATAGTAACTTTTTCATAATTTCCTCCGAAAGATATTTTCTATTTTCCATATTATACTATATAATTCAAATGTAAACAATAAGAAAAGAAAATGTTATGCAAACTTAACATGAGAGGTAAAAAATGGCTGATGATTTTTCGTTCAATATTGAACAAAACCTTGGAATTATTTCTCAAGGAAAAGCAGGTTGGAACTTGGAATTAAATCTTGTTTCTTGGGGCGGGCGACCTGCAAAATATGATTTAAGAAGTTGGTCCCCTAATCACGAAAAAATGGGCAAAGGCGTTACTCTTACACAAGAAGAACTTGATTCGCTTAAAAATCTTTTAAACAATATTCAATCAGTCTAATATTTATTCAAATTCTTGATAAGTTTGAATAGAAGCACCACCCTTATCAATAATAGAATAAAGAAGCATTTCAAGATATGACTGTTCAAGTGCATTTCCCGAAGAACGAACATTCATCAATGTTGAAGCTAAAAGAGAAATAATTGCCATTGTTTGACCCATTGTCCAAAGTTGAGCAGCATTTGCATATTGAGTTCTCATTGACGGTGAAGAAATTCCATTTTTTTTCAAAGTAAAATCATCTGGACGACCATTTTCTGCAAGTTTATGATAAACTTGCAATTTTCTAAAACAAAAAGATAAACCTGCAATAATTGAATCCGCCGAACCACCAGAAGTTGCAGATGAAAGACGCAACTTTTGCAATACACTCAAAGAATTTTCAAGGCGTTTTGTTTGTGTCTGAGAAACATCAGTCATTACTCCAAATAAAGTGAATACAGTTTCTTCTTTTGTATTTGCCAAAACAGCATCAACATTTTCTGGCGTTATAGAAGTTCCTTGCGGAAAAAGTATAAAAAATCTAGAACATTCATTTTTAAGGCTTTCAGTATTATTTTCTACCATTTCAAGAATCATTTCTGCTGCATCGTTATCAATCGAATATCCATTTTTTCTAAAATAATCTTTAATCCAAGGAACACGACGATTTTCAAACATTATCCAAAATATTTTTTGATTTTCTTTGGGAATAAGTTTTGTAAGTTTTGAATCAATGCTAGTTTCATCAGAAACTAAAATCAAAATAGCGGAATCTTTTGGAGTTTTATTTTTTGCATTTGGCGTAACTGAATTAATCCAAGAAGCCAACAATTCTATATCTTCTTTTTTCTTAATAAGCTCTGCACTTTTAAATACTACGCAAGTTGCTGGCGTAAAAAGTGATTCACTTTGAAGCATTGACACAACTGTCGCAACAGATGTTTCGGTTGCATAATAAAGATAATCGTCAAACGAACCAAACTTTTTTTTTATTTCTGCTTTAATTGCATTGACAGCATCATTGCGCTCTCCAAATTCTGGACCTGTATAAAGATAAACAGGAATACTCATAATACAAATCCTTCAATAAGTTCTAACAAGATTTGTAAGAACTCCGACAATTCTTACATTTTGGCAATAGATTGGATGAAATGCCGGATTTTCTGGCTGAAGTCGAATTCTTGTTGGTTCTTTAAAATATCGTTTTAATGTAATTGCATCATCAATTACAGCAACGACAATTTGTCCATCTGTTACATTCGAAGTTTGTTCAATGATTGCCAAATCTCCTTCGAGGATTCCTGCGTTTAACATACTTTCCCCACGAACATGAAGTGCAAAATAATTTTTGCCAGGTCGGATAAATGGCTCTGTCAATGTTACATAACCTTCATAATTTTCTTCGCTCAAAATTGGTTTGCCGGCAGCAATTGTTCCAAGAAGAGGAATTTTGTCAATGAACATTCGTGATTCTTGAGCGTCGGCATCAATTAGAACTTTTATCGAACGAGATTTTTTTTGTGTCTGAGTAATATAACCTTTTTTTTGTAAAGCAGTAATATGGTCTTGAACTGCACGAATTGATATACCAAAATTTTCTCCGATTTCGCGAACTGTTGGAGGATAAGAATTTGTTCTTTGATAATCAGAAATAAAATTTAAAATCTGTTTTTGTCTTTCAGTTATTTCTTTCATTGGGATTCACTTAATTTTTATTCGTCATCAAATTTTGTTTCAAAAAGATTTTCGATAGCACTTGCTGCTTCGTTTTCGTCTGGGCCTTCAACTTTTAAAATCATCGTCGAATTGTATCCTGCCGCCATTGTAATAACTCCCATAATTGATTTTGCATTAATAACTATTGAATCTTTTTCCAAAGTAATATCAGACGTAAATTTATTAGCCGTCTGTGCAATCAAAGTTGCAGGACGTGCATGAATTCCTGCACGATTTTTAACAGTCAAGATTTTTTCAACCATAATTTTAATTCCTCCAAGAATTAATTGTATAAATAAATTAAAGCCCACTTCTGTGGAAAAAATTTATGTTTTGTTTAAGAATAAATCTTAATACACATCATCTTGCCCATAAGATGCATTTTGAACTTCGCCAATTTCAATCCATTTAAGAACATTTTGGTTAAAGTCTTTTGCTGAATTGTAACCCATTTTTTTGAGTCGTTCATTCATTGCAGCCGCTTCAATAATAATTGGAAGATTGCGACCAGGTTTAACAGGAATTTCAATAGCGGGGATTTTTACGCCTAAAAGTTCTTTTGTTCTTTGACTTGTTCCAATTCTATCATAAATTTTGTTTGAATCCCATTCTTCCAATTCTACAATAAGTTGAATTTCCTTTTTATCACGAATTGCACCAACACCATAAAGTTCTGCAACATTTATAATTCCAAGTCCACGAATTTCCATATGATGACTTATAAGCGAATTGCTTCCTCTGCCTATAATTGTATTTCCATTTACACAACTGATTTCGACAATATCATCTGCAACAAGACGATGACCTCGTTCTACCAAATCTAAAGCGGTTTCCGATTTTCCAACTCCAGAATGTCCACAAAGAAGAATTCCTTCTCCAAAAACTTCAACAAGAACGCCATGCATTGCTTTTCTTGGTGCAAATATATTAGAAAAAGCACGTACAAGTCGACTTGAAAATTCAGTTGACTCAAGATCCGTTACGAGAATTGCACAACAAGCATCTTCAGCAATTTGAATAAAAGAACTAGATGGCTCATTATTGTGTGTAAAAACACAACATGGAATTGCAAAAGAAAAAAATTGTTTGATTGTATCCATCTTCCCTTCTTGATCAAGTTTATTAAGATAAGCATTTTCACCTCTTCCAAAAATTTGGACGCGTTGATATGCAAAACTTTCATAAAAACCAGAAAGAGCAAGACCTGGACGATTAATATCTGGAACGACAATTTGTCTGTTAAGACCTTTTCTTCCAGCGACACAACGAAGATTAATTTCATCGTGTCCCTGCAATTCCAAAGATAACAAATCTAACACTGTAAATTTCTTTTCAGCCATATAAATAACTATACACAAAAATAGACGGCAGTGCAAGCAGCAAATTAATGTTTGCACGAACAATAAAGCCGACCCATTAAGAGTCGGCTTTACAAAAAACTAATGTTCTTGAACTTTGTCTTTTTCTTTCTTAATCTTTTGATCAAGGATATCCATCACTTTATTAAGAGCGGCAGCAAAATCAAAATCTGATGCCGTCACATGTGCTTGAACTCCCCATCTAAAATTTGCCACAATATCAAAACTATATTCTTTGTCATATTTTACTCGAAGAATTAAATCTATAATATGTTCATCTGCATAAGAAATGCGCTGAAGTTTTTTATCAATCATATCTGATTGCTTTTTATCAAGATCGAATCCTACTGCAGTTATTGATTTTGTCATTTTAGAACCTCACTGTTTTGCTATTGCTAGCATAATTTTCAAGCCTTATGGCCTTCTTATATTAATAGTAGCATTGAAATCATAAAAAGTAAAATTAATTTTTTTATGTAATTTTTTTGAAATATATGACAAAATCAAATTTAATACATAATACGATACTTTATCGCTCATAACTTGACTTTACACCAATTTGTGTTCGATATTTTGCGATTGTTCGTCTTGCAACTTTAATTCCTTTTTCTGCAAGCATATCGCTAAGTTTTTGATCAGAAAGTTTTTTTGCATCTTGAGGTTGTGCATCAAGGATTTTTTTTATTTCAAACATAATTTTGTCTTTTGAAATTTCTTTATGCAAAGTTTCTGATTCGTCTTGCGATTTATTTTCTTGCGAAATTCCACTAACAAAAAAATATTTAATCGGAAACAAGCCCCACTCACATTGCAAGAATTTGCTATTTGCAATTCTCGAAACTGTAGTTTCATGAACTCCTAAAATTTCTGCAATATCTTTTTGTCGCAAAGGGATAAGATAACCTGGCCCTTTTTCAAAAAAATTAATTTGAGCACGAACAATCGAAACGGCAGCGTTAAAAACAGAATTCTCACGATAAAACAAACTTTCAAGAAAAGTCTTTCCATCGTGAATCATTTTTTCAAGATCATTTTTTTGTTGCTTGCTAATTCCTTTTAATTTTAAAAGTTTTTGATATTCAGAAGAAAGTGTTACTTCGGGAATAATTCCTTTTTCGTAATGAACAACAAAACTATGTTTTGTGTCATCAGAAGAACTTACAATCTCATCTTCCAATTCTTCATTTTGTTTTACATAAGGAATTTTTTCGACACGCACATCTGGAATTACAAAATAATTATAACTTGGAGAATATTCACTAGCGGGATGTGGATTTAAAGTTTGAATAAATGAAATTGCATCTGCAAAATCTTTTTCTGTCAAATCGAACACAAACGAATAATCATTTGTGTTAAATGCTTTTTCGGATTCTTGTTTTGCAAAATGCCTAGTTTTTTTTAATGCTCTAGCAGGAATTGGAGGCTCAATAAAATCAAGATGTCCATTAAGAATAAAAAGAGAAAGTTTTGTTGCGCCAGATTTATTTTTTGCCTGAACAAAAAGACTTTCTTCGATATTTTTACAACAACAACCACAAGGCTCAAGTTTTTGAATCGTATCAAGACAAACTTCAAGATCTTCTTGAGTATCTGTATCAAAATTCAAAAACGAAACTGGTGCCAAAATATGAAAACCATTTTTATCTAAATTGTTGATAAGTTTTTCGCCAAGTTTCTTTTGATTTTCAGGAAGTTTTAAAAGTTTAAATTGAAACATAAGATGTTCACTTAAAGTTTGTGAATTGTCAGGACTGTTTTCAAGGCGCTCTTGAAATTCTTGAGATTTTATTTCTCCATCTTGAGAAGAAAAGCCAAGTCGCGTATATTCATCTAATTCTGTCGAAGATGATTTTATTGGAAGTTCTGCACTTTCAATAGAATCATCTAAAATTTCAAGTGCCGGATTTTTTTCAACTTGATTAAAAATTTCTTTACGCAAATCAATAGAATTCATTGAAAGATATTTCAACGCTTGAATTTGTACTTGCCCAAGTTTTTGGATTTGTTTTTGAGAAATTCGTTGTGATTGCGAAAAATTCAATGGCATAAATAAACTATAGCACAATTTTCCTCTTACATATATACTTTCTTTATGAAAAATTTCAGTGCATACGGAATTTCAATTCCAGAAATCCTTTTACCAAAAAACATTGATACGGCAACTTGGTCGGTTGTAGCATGCGACCAATTCACTCAAGACAGAAATTATTGGCAACAAGTTGAAAAAATCACAGATGGAAAAAATTCCACATTGAATTTAATTCTTCCAGAAGTTTATCTTCAAGATTCAGACAAATCTTTACGTATAAAAAAAATTAAATCAACAATGAAAGAATATATTTCAAACAACGTGTTCGAGCCTGAAAAAAAAGAATTTATTTATTTAGAAAGGACAACTTCTTATGGAAGAACTCGACACGGACTTATGGCTTGCATAGATTTGGATTGCTACGAGTGGAAGCCTTTTTCAAAAGCACTAATTCGTGCAACAGAAGCGACAATTCTTGAACGCATTCCACCACGCCTCGAAATCCGTCGAGATGCCCCAATTGAGTGTCCGCACATCATGCTTTTAGTAAACGATTCAGAACATATTCTTGTTGAAGCAATTGGAACAGAAGTAAAAAAATCTGGTGTCAAACCTTGCTACGATGGACAACTTATGCAAAACAGCGGAAGCATTATCGGTTATCCAGTTTCTTCCGACGAACTTTTAGAACAACTTGAAAATGCTTTTTCAAAAATTGCAAAAGCAAATACTGCAAATGACGGAAGCACATTTATGTTTGCTGTTGGAGATGGAAATCATTCTCTTGCAACTGCAAAAGAAATTTGGAACGAAGTAAAACTTTCTAATGGAGGAAAAAAACTAGACGATGGAACTATAACAATTCCTTTAGGTTTTGAAAATCACAATGCCAGATTTGCTTTGATTGAAATCGTAAATATTTTTGATTCTGGCTTGACTTTTGAGCCAATTCATCGCGTTCTTTTTAATCTGGACGCTGACAAAATTTTAGAAGTTATCAAAAATGAATTAGGCGGCTCTGTAACGGAACTTAAAACAAAAGAAGAACTTTCACAAAAGGTTAAAAATTCAAATGCCAGTTTTGGATTTGTTTACAAAAAAAATGGTAACCAAAAATTTATGCTTTTAGAAACTCCAATCAAGGAATTAGCAGTTGCAAGAATTCAGCCTGTAATTGACGAATATTTAAAATCTGCAAACGCAAAAAAAGAACAAATTGATTATATTCACGGCACAGAAGAAGTGTTTAGACTTGGGGCAAAAGACAATACAGTTGCGATTTTGCTTCCTCCAATAGCAAAAGAGAGCTTTTTTGCAACGATAAATAATCGTGGTCCGCTTCCTCGAAAATCATTTTCTATGGGAGAAGCAGCAGAAAAACGGTTTTATCTTGAATGTAAAAAATTATTCTAGATATAGTGTTTTTTTGTTGCCAAATTGCAAAAAATATGCTATATATATTGTGATTAAACTATAAAAATAGTTGGCTATACGATGTATATGTTGTATATTATTTATACACATTGTATATAATAATCTAATTAACTAAGTGAGGTGCATATATGAATCAAAAACAAGAATGGGATGGTTTTGCAGGTCGTTTATGGAAAGAAGAAGTTAATGTTCGTGACTTTATCCAGAACAACTACACACCATACGATGGAGATGAAAAATTTCTAGCAGGTCCAACGGCAGCAACAACAAAACTTTTTGATGAACTTCAAAAATTACAAAAAGAAGAACACAATAAAGTAAGCGTTGGAAAAGATGGTGTTAAACGAACTGGAGTTTTAGACCTTGAAACAAAAGTAGTAACTGGACTTACTGCTTATGGAGAAGCATACATCTGTCCAGAAGGAAAAGAACTTGAAAAAGTTGTTGGACTTCAAACTGACAAACCACTTAAAAGAGCATTTATGCCTTACGGTGGAATCAATATGGCAGTTCAATCTTGTGAAATGTATGGATACGAAGTTGACCCAGAACTCATAAAAATATTTACAGAATATCATAAGACACACAATCAAGGTGTATTTGATATTTACACACCAGAACATCGTGCAGTTCGTTCGGCACATATTTTAACAGGACTTCCTGATACTTATGGTCGTGGTCGAATTGTAGGTGATTATCGCCGAATTGCACTTTATGGAATTGATGCACTTATTAACTGGAAAAAGCAAGACTTTAACAACATCGGTGATGGAACGATGACAGAAGATGTTTGTCGACTACGAGAAGAAGTTACAGACCAAATTAATGCACTCAAAGGCATTAAAGCAATGGCTGCAATGTATGGATATGATATTTCTAATCCTGCTAAAAATGCACGAGAAGCATTCCAATGGTTGTACTTTGGTTATCTTGCTGCTATTAAAACTCAAAATGGTGCTGCAATGTCTGTTGGACGAATTTCTACTTTCCTCGACATTTACATTGAACGAGATCTTAAAGCAGGAATAATTACAGAAGAAGAAGCACAAGAACTTGTTGACCATATAGTAATGAAATTCCGTATGGTTCGTTTTGCTAGAATTGAATCTTACAATCAACTATTTTCTGGAGATCCAATTTGGGCAACTTTGGAAGTTGGTGGTCTTGGACAAGATGGTCGTTCACAAGTAACAAAGAACGATTTCCGTTTCTTACATACACTTGAAAATATGGGCCCATCTCCAGAACCTAACTTGACAATTCTTTATTCAAAGAGATTACCAGAAGCATTCCGCAAATATTGTGCACACATTTCTATTGAAACATCATCTGTTCAATATGAAAATGATGATGTAATGCGACCAATTTGGGGTGATGATTATTCAATTTGTTGTTGTGTATCGGCAACACAAACTGGAAAAGAAATGCAATTCTTTGGTGCTCGTGCAAACCTTGCAAAAGCACTTCTCTATGCATTCAATGGTGGTAAAGATGAATGTATCAAGAAAGGTCAACAGATTGGTCCAAACTATGAACCAATTGATTTTGATGTAATTGATTCATCTAATTATGACATCGTAGTAAAAAAATATCTTGCAATGCTTGAATGGCTTGCTGGAGTTTATGTTAATGTACTCAATGCAATTCACTATATGCACGATAAATATTATTACGAAGCGGCAGAACTTGCACTTGAAGATACAGATGTTAAACGAACATTTGCAACTGGAATTGCAGGATTCTCTCACGTTGTTGATTCACTTTCTGCAATGAAATATGCAAAGGTAAAAGTTATCCGTGAAAAATATGATGTTGTAGATAAGAAAACTGGAAAAGTAACTGACACTGTAACTCTTGTAAAAGATTTCCAAATTGAAGGTGATTTCCCTCGATACGGACAAGATGATGATCGTGCAGATGAAATTGCAGTATGGCTCTTAAAGACATTTATGGGAATGATAAAAAAACATCCAACATATCGTAATGCAGAACCTTCTACTTCAATTCTTACAATTACTTCAAATGTTGTATATGGAAAGGCAACTGGAGCACTTCCAAATGGAAGACCAGCAGGAGCACCATTTAGCCCTGGAGCAAATCCATCTTATGGCGCAGAAACAAAAGGTCTTATCAAATCTTTGAACTCTGTTGCAAAACTTCCATATCATTATGCACTTGACGGAATTTCAAACACACAGACAATCAATCCAAGTGCATTAGGTCATGATAAAGCAGAACGAGTTGAAAACCTTGTAAATGTTCTTGACGGATACTTTGACATTAGTGCAGAATCTGGACACACAGGTGCTCATCACTTGAATGTAAATGTATTTGGAGTTGAAAAACTAAAAGATTGTCAAGCACATCCTGAAAAACCTGAATATGCAAACTTTACAGTTCGTGTATCTGGTTATGCAGTACGCTTTATCAATCTTACAAAAGAACAGCAAGACGATGTTATTGCACGTACTTGCCATGCAAGCCTTTAATTAATACAAGAGGGGTTATTTTTAACCCCTCTTTTTTTATAAACAAAGTTAAGCCGCCCGCACAGGTTCAAAAAAGGCTATTTTAACTTTTATTAAAATTTGGAATTTGAACTGTTAGACTTGCCGTGCTTCGATGAATTTGCCACCCTATGCACCTCATTTTTGAAATATAGTGCATAGTTTTTTTACACATTTTTTATTAAAATATAAAAATTAAATATAATACTTTACTCTGTCATCTATTTACACTTTCAGGGTTAAAATTTCTTTTGTATTCAATACGTGCCGATTCTACATTTGTTTGGGCTATTAAATCTTCAACTTTTACTGGAATTCCCATAAATTACCTCTCGACAAAATTAT
>CAZOTD010000046.1:0-11472 GCA_964582685.1 uncultured Treponema sp.
ACCGATAACTATAAAGAAGAGTTATGGGCAAAAGTGATTTTCGTAGAATTTCACGCTCAGACGATTCATCATAAAAATGTGTGGATGTAGCCTTGTAATACTGAAGCACATTTTTATAAAGGGCAAAAAGGATTTTGTCTTTCAATTTCCAAGGAGGAAATTATGGTTATCAATCACAACATGTCAGCAATGTATGCCAATCGTCAACTTGGTGTAACAGGTCTTAGTATTTCCAAAGATATGGAAAAACTTTCTTCTGGACAAAGAATCAATCGTGGAGGTGATGATGCTTCTGGTCTTGCTGTATCTGAAAAGATGCGTGCACAGATTCGTGGTTTGAATCAAGCTTCTCAGAACGCTTCAAATGGTATCAGTTTTATTCAGACAACTGAAGGTTATCTTCAAGAAACAACTGACATCATGCAGCGTATTCGTGAACTTGCTGTTCAGTCATCAAACGGAATTTATTCTGACGAAGACCGAATGCAGATTCAAGTAGAAGTTTCTGCTCTTGTTTCTGAAGTTGACCGCATTGCAAGTTCTGCTCAGTTCAATGGTATGAATATGCTTACAGGACGCTTTGCTCGCTCTACAGGCGAAAATACTCCAACTGGTTCTATGTGGTTCCATATCGGTGCTAACATGGATCAGAGAATGCAAGTTTATATCGGAACAATGTCTGCAACAGCACTTGGAATTCGCGAAATTGGAACTGGTGAAAAAATCTCACTTGCTGCTCCAGATGATGCCAACCGCGCAATCGGAACTATTGATCAAGCACTTGTTAAAATTAACAAGCAACGTGCAGACCTCGGTGCTTACCAAAACCGTATGGAATACGCAGTAAGAGGCTTAGATATTTCAGCAGAAAATCTTCAGGCTTCTGAAAGTCGTATCCGTGATACAAATATGGCAAGCCAGATGGTAGAGTTCACTAAGAACAGTATTCTTCAGCAAGCTGGAACTGCAATGTTGGCTCAAGCTAATCTTCAGTCTCAGAATGTTTTAAGTTTACTTCGTTAGTTCCACTGAATTACTAAAAGACTTGTCAATTAATTTTGACTTGTCTTTGCCGTAATAACAGTATATAATATAAATAGGTTTATTGTCGAAAGACTTAAACCTATTTATGTGCGGTACTTCTACTTCTATTCACTAATAATCTCAATAAAAATACCGCATTGTTATTACGAAATTACGTGCACTTTCAGTTGCACTTTGTTCTTTGACAATGAGTTTTCGTGTGTGTCTGTAACGGCATGAATAATCGGTTTTTTAAAGACTGATTGTTCGTGCTGTAAGGGACTGAAAAACAAAGGCTGGCGCTTAACCTTTGCTCCCGTACAGACAACGTGCAAAGCATGATGCTTTGTATTTTTGAATCACATGGAGGGCTCAAAAATGATTATTAACCACAATATGAGTTCAATGTATGCAAACCGTACTCTTGGCGTTTCTAATGACGCTATTATGGGCAACATTGAAAAACTTAGTTCTGGTCAACGAATTAATCGTGCAGGAGATGACGCTTCGGGACTTGCTGTGTCAGAAAAGATGCGCAGCCAGATTCGTGGTCTTAACCAGGCTAGCAGAAATATCGAGAACGGTGTTTCTTTTATTCAAGCAACAGAAGGATATTTGCAAGAAACTACAGACATTCTTCAGCGTGTTCGTGAATTGGCTGTACAGTCAGCAAACGGTATTTATTCAGATGAAGACCGTATGCAGATTCAGGTAGAAGTATCACAACTTGTATCTGAAGTTGATCGTATTGCCTCTCAAGCACAGTTCAACGGTATGAATATGCTTACTGGAGCATTTGCTACAGATTCAGCTTCAAATCGTATTATGCAGTTCCAAATTGGTGCTAACATGGACCAGAATGCTCGTGTATACATTGGAACTATGACTGCTCAAGCACTTGGACTTAAAGGTGCTCAAGGTGATGAGGAGCAGATTGGAATTGCTACACCAGAAACTGCCAACATGGCAATTGGAACTATTGATAATGCACTTATGACTGTTTCTAAACAGAGAGCAGATCTTGGTGCTTACCAGAATCGCTTTGAAATGGCTGCTAATGGTGTAAATGTTGCAGCAGAAAACTTGCAAGCTGCAGAAAGCCGTATTCGTGATACAGATATGGCAAGCGAAATTGTAGAATATACTAGAAACCAGATTCTCACACAATCTGGAACTGCAATGCTCGCACAAGCTAACTCTCAAAGCCAGAATGTTCTTGCTTTATTGAGATAGTTAGTGTATAAATCGTGTTCTTTCTGAGAGAATTCTGGATGTCTTCTTTTTGACAGAATGCGTGAAGAAAGAGAGATGCGCCGCTCTCTTTCTTCTAATTTTCAGGAGGAAAAACCTATGAATACTGTTAGTAGCATAGGGTCAGGAATGACCACGGACGGTCGATACTATAACTCCAGCAGTGTAAAAAACAGCCAAAATGCTCAGGTTGTAGATTCGAATTTAAATATTGCCGATGGAGCGAAAGTTGTAGATAGTTTAGTTCAAAACAATGCACAGATAAAAGCAGATGCACAGCAATTGCAAAAATTATCTGACATGGTTATGGGGCCCAAACTTCAATTCAATGTAAATGAAGAACTTGGAGCGGTAGTCGTAAAAGTTGTTGATCCAAATACCAATCAGGTTATTAAAGAAATACCTTCTGCTGATATTCAACGACTAAAAATTAATATCAGAAAAGCAATTGGTATTTTGTTCGACGAATTAGTTTAATCTTGAGGAAATTTAGGGTGGCAGGATTATATGGCTGGAATTAGTATACCAGGTGTAAGCGACAAGTATAAAACTAACGACATCGTAGAAGGCTTGATGAAGGTTGAGAGAGTTCCTCTTAATCGTGAACAAGAACATCTTGATAGCATAAAAAAGCAACAAGAAGCTTGGCGAACTGTTAATCAAAAAATGTCGTCGCTTCGTGACAGCGTAAAATCTCTCTACTCTTTTGATAATCCGTTTAATAATAAATTAGCATCTTCAACGGATGAATATGCAATTACTGCAACAGCAACAAGAGATGCTTCTTATGAATCTTTTCAAATTGAAGTAATACAACCTGCAAGTGCAGACAGATTTCTTTCTGACGAAATCGAAAAAAATCAAAGGATTCCTAGTGGCAATTACGTTTTTAAAACTGGCGATAAAACAATTTCTATGAATTGGAAAGGCGGCAAAATAGAAGACTTTGTTACAAGCCTTAATAAACGTGCAAAAGATGTTATTAAAGCAAGCCTTATTGGTGTAAATAAAGGTAATAAAGCACTTTTAATTGAATCATTAAAAACAGGTAGCGATGCTCGCCTTGAATTTCAAGATGCAGCACTTTCTCTTGCTTTAGATTTGAATATGATAAAAAAAGCTGAAAGTGAACATGAATCTTTTGGCACTACCCTTTCTGAAATCAAGGCTCCACAAAATTTAGCACAAAATGAACAACTTGGGCTTCCATTTATTTCTTCATCGTATGTACAAGTAACAGAACAAGGAATTTTAGTTCCACCACGTGGCGGTTTTACAATTGATATTCCAAACGCAATTGCAAAAGATGATGGACAAACTATTTTATTTACAGTCATAGCAAAAGAAGTTTCTGACATTACCCAAGCGCAAAATCAAAAATCTAGCGAGCCTCTTCTTCCTTCTGCTGGAAGTATAACTTTTCAGAATATTACAATTGACAACAATCAATCTTCTTTAGATTTGCCACAAAGTCCTACTCCAAGGATTCCTCTTGAAAAAATTAAAACTGATTCTGTACTTTTTGCTTTGTTCGAAGACGGAACAGAACGCGAATTAAAAATTTCTTCTGATGCCTTTGGGCAAAATGGAGCAGAAATTAAATTAAATGTTTCAGAATATCCTGGCATAAAATCAATTGTTATGCGAAACTCAAATACCGGTGTTGAATATTCTATTTCAAAACTTGAATCTTTTGACGCAAAAGCAAATCTTGGTTACGCGCCTGTAAATCCAATTGATGTTGCAGCAGATGCAATTATAAAATACGAAGGAATTACGATTACGCGACCAGAAAATAAAATTGAAGATGTAGTTCCAAATGTTACATTAAATCTTTTGCAAAAAACTGAAAGGCCTGCGACTATTAAAATTGAACCAGATGTAGAAAGTGCAAAAGATGCTCTAATTAATTTTGTTGGTAGATACAATCAAACTATTGCAGAAATAAATATTCTTTCTCAAAATAAACCAGAACTTATTTCTGAACTTGATTATCTTTCGACAGATGAGCGCAACGCATATACTGAAAAACTTGGAATTTTTTCTGGAGATTTTTCTCTTTCGAATGTTAAGAATTCTATGCAATCGATAATCAGTAGCGTTTATCAAGAAACTGAATCTTCCCAAATCACGATGCTTTCGCAAATTGGAATCTCGACAAATGCGACAAATTATTCTGGTTATAATCCATCAAAAATGCGTGGCTATCTTGAAATAAACGAAAAAGTTCTTGATGATGCTTTGCAAAATAATCTCGATTCAATTAAATCACTTTTTGGTTTTGATTCTGACGGCGATTTGATTATCGACTCTGGAATTGGATTTAATCTTGATAAGCAACTTACTGCGTATGTTCAATCAGGTGGAATTCTTGCAACTAAAAATTCCACGCTCGATAGACAAGTTAAAGCAAGCGAACAAAAAATTGCAAGTCTTGAAACGCAACTTGCTAGAAAAGAAGCAGAATTAAAATCAAAATATGGACAAATGGAAAGCACTTTGAACAGTCTTGAAAATCAATCAAATTCAATAAATAACTTTAATAACCAACAAAGCAGAAATAGATAATAAAACTTAAGGAACTTAATATGGATTTTTTTGTAAATGATGAAAAACTTGACATTACACTTCAAGGAGAAAAAACAATTGGCGATATTCTTAAAGCTTTTGAAATAAGTTGCGAAGAAAACAATCTTGCTACAATTGGAATTATAATTGACGGAAAAAATATTGCTGCAGATGAATTTGACAAAATTCAAAATCAAGAGCTTAAAGATGATACAAAAATCGAGGTAACTGTTATTTCAGAAGCAGCAATAAAAGATAGTTTTGCGATGTCGGCAAAAGAAATTCAAGAAGTTATCGAACTTTTAAAGAATATTCCAGTAGAAATGCAAAGCGGAAAAGATGCTAGTGCAAAACAAACAATTATTAGATTGTCCGATGTGATGAATGTGTTTTGTAACACTGTAACTTGGTCAAGTTTATTCCCACAAACTTTTGAAAACATCAAAATTGGTGAACTATCACTTTCGCAATTTCTTTCTGATTTTGCGCCTATTCTTAAAGATTTTAGTGATGCACTTGAAAATTCTGATTCTGTGCTCATTGGCGATCTTGCAGAATACGAAATTAGCCCTCGTCTTGAGTTGCTTGCTAATTCTATTAAAGATTTATAGTTTATAGATGACAAGTGTATTTTAAATCCTTGACGATTTAAATTCCATAATTTATAATTAACAAATTAGATTTATGAAAATACTTGAGCTTAAAGACATTGAACGCGAAGAAGGTGCCATCTATTATTTTAGAAAATATGAAGCTATTGCGGTCATTGAATTACCAAAAGAAACTGTCTCAATCCCAATCACTTTTACAATTGAAAGTGGACCTTTAGGCGATAAAAAAATCGATGTCAAAATTCTCAAAGCTCCAAGTTATCCAATACATCCAATTATTGTCGCACTTAAAACTTACATCCTTGAAACCGACAAAGAAGGTCTTTTACCAAAATGAAATCATTCAAATTACATACATCAAATGCTGAACAAACAATTCAACTTGGAAAAAAAATTGGTTTACAACTTAAAAAAGGCGATATTATTGCACTACAGGGAACTCTTGCAGCCGGAAAAACTACAATAACAAAAGGTATTGCCGAAAGTCTTGGAGTTACTGATGAAATTACAAGTCCGACTTTCTGTTTAATTTCTGAATATCAAGGAAAAATGCCTCTTTATCATTTTGATGTTTATCGCCTTGAAGGAACTGAAGATTTTATAAATCTTGGAGCAGATGAAATGCTTTACGCAGATGGTGTTTCGATAATTGAATGGAGCGAAAAAATAATGGAAGAACTGCCAAAAGATGTTATTACCATTAAACTTGAACCAAAAAGCGAAAATTCTACAGAACGAACAATCACAATTACAAACTGGCCATACAGTGATTTACAGTAATTTAATTTTTTAGGAAATATAAATGAAGGCATTAGCGGTTGACACATCACTTACTCGCATTACAATTGCAGCAAAAAACGACGATAAAATTGCATATTTAACTTTAGATATTGGAATGAGGCAATCGGAAAAACTTTTACCTTCTTTTGAATATGTTTTATCACTTGTTGACTTAAAAACTTGTGATTTGGATTATACTGTTCTTTGCAAAGGACCTGGAAGTTTTACAGGTCTTAGACTTGCTTTTTCTGCACTAAAAGCAATTGAACTTGCTTTTGATATTCCAGTTTATGGAGTTGGAACTCTTGAAGCATATAGTTATGCATATAGCAATTTTGATATTCCTGTATTATGTGCAGTTGACGCTAAAAAAAATCGTTTTTATATTCGAGCAACTCTAAAAGATAAAGTTTTAATTGAAGATGGCGATTACGAAATAGAAGTTGTCAAAGATTTGATTTCTACTTTTAATAACGATAAAATTTTTGTTTGTTCAAATGATGCAAATCTTTTTATTTCTCGAATTAAACAATTTGTTTTTGATAAGGAATTTATTGCACTCAAAGGCAAACCAAATGAAACTGAAAACTTATTTGAAATCGCAGAAGATATGATTGCAAAAAAAATACCAGCCCTTAAAGATTTTGAAGGACCAGTATATATTCGTGCAAGTGAAGCAGAAGAAAAACTTAATTTAAAAACATCTTTCTAATTGCATCAATTCCAGATTCACTTGGAATTTCTGATGCCGCTTTGTTTTCTGATTGAATTGCATTAAAAACTTCTTGTCTAAAAACTTTAACGCTTTTTGGCGCTTCTACTCCAATTTTAACTTGCTCACCACGGATTTCGATAATTGTAAGAGTAATGTCTTGCCCAATTTTAATTTTCTCATCTATTTTTCTTGAAAGAATTAGCATGCTCCCTCCTCCTTTGATTTGAGAGCTTTAATTATATCGTGTTTAGTTGTCCACTTGCTTGAATTAAGAACAACTTGAAGACATTCTTTTGTGTTTTTATTTATAATAATCGGACCTTGAAGATTTGCAGTTACTACACCTTCTTCTTGCGGAATTGTCACGATTGTCATAACAATAACGTCAAGAGGAGATTTTATTCCAATTTTAAGAAGTTGTTTATCATCTACATCAAGTTCATAATCATTACAAATTAAAAATGGGTCAACGATTAAAAAAGTAAGATTTTGCTCTTCGATTGATTGCATCCAGACAAATGGTGGATATTCAGAATCGTAGATTGCGTATTGATGATATAACTCAAAGCCAAATAATCCCTCTGGAAAATTCAAAATATGCTCATTGTCAACTGAAATTATTTTTCCAGATTTTGTCTTAACATCCATTTTTTACTTCCTTATCTCATATAATTTAAAAGTGAACTTGAATATAATTTTCCAGCAACGCTCAAAGTTGCTTGGTGAACATAATCAAGCATTTTCATATCGGTAATTGCTTTTGTATAATCAAGATCGCCTTCTGTAGAAATCATTTGAGCAACATCTAATGATGTTTTTGAGTTGCGCGTAATATTCAAAGATGCTCTTTCGTATTCGCTTCCAATTTCTGCAACTCGTGTAACAAGATTATTCAAACTTTGGTCAATTGTTCCAAGAACACGAGAACCGATTGCTTCTTGATCACCTAAAAGCATTGCATCTCTTAGAGCAATGACGCTATCAAATAATGAGCCTCCAGAAACTTTTGCATTTACAGCAAGATTATATGGAGGGCGTTGTTCAGGACTTGCAATTACTCCAAGTTCTGTAAATGTATTACCAGAAATATCTTCAAGCCAAAGTTGTCGTGGATCTGTTGTAATAAGGTTAAGACCATTTGTAACAGGGTCAATCGACGCTTTTACAGCGGCTGGACTGTCGTTAATTTTTGCAATAATTGCATAGACATTATCACCACGCTTAATTTCGATTTGATGTCCATCAACGCCGATAATACTATCTTGAGAAGCTTGATATGCAGAAGCGTCGCGTTCCGTAAATAGTTGTTGATGTTCTGCCCAGAATGTTCTATTGCCAGAATTGTCAACATTCATATATTGGTTTTCGTCAATTTCGATTTTGTTTGTTTCAACATTTCCATTGTAAGTTACTGTTGCAATTAAAGGAATTGCACTACCGGGAACATTTGCAAGTTCAGTTTCAAATGCTTTTGATTTTGTATTTGTTCCAGCAAATAATGAATTTCCATCTTGGTCAACTGCATTTGCATTTTGAATAAGTTCTTTAAGAAGTTCATCAACTTCAGTTGCCATATTTGCCAAATCGTCTGTTGTATAAGTTCCATTTGCCCCTTGAACTGCAAGTTCACGAATTCGATGGAGAATCTGAAGAGAATCGTTCATATAACCTTCGCGAAATGTAAATCGTTCTGTTAAAGTTTGGGCGTTAGTTTTAAAAGTATCAATTCGACCTTTAAACGATTGATAGCGGACAAGATGTCCTGCTGCAATTGGGTCATCACGCAATTGTTGAATTCTTCGTTGTGAGCCAAGTTGGTTATTTGAGTGATTCAATTTTGACTCATGAGTCCTAAGTCTGTATTGTATGTCGGCATTATTCATTCCTGAACTTATTCTTCTCATAATTCACCTCTTGTTTTAATTTTTTTTACGATTAAACTTTTAATCGATTGATAATTGTATCAAGCATTTGGTCAACTACAGATACATATTTTGCAGCAGCGTTATATCCATGCTGAAATTTCATAATATCTGCAAGTTCTTCATCAATATTTACGCCACTTATTGAATCACGTAGACTTCTAAGGTCGTTCATAACTGCATTTTGGCTTAACAAGTTTGTTTCTGCTTGTTCGCCCATAAGTCCAACTTGTGTAACTGTATCTGCAAAATAATCATCTAATGTTCTTTCGTGACCAATCATAACTTTTGTATTTCTGATTGAGGCAATTTCAACTGCTGCTCTTCCATCGCCGTTCATTGAAGTTCCTGTATGATCAGCAAACGCTGTTGCAATATTCATTACATCATTTCTAATTCTTTCGTTGATTTCAATATATGTCGAAGGATTATCAACTGGACTTACGGCAAATTGTGCCGCTCTTCCTGTTGGCGAATCATTTGCAACAAGTGCATTTACAGCATTTGCTTGATTGTAATCGTAAGCACCAACTTCTCCTTGTTCTCTAAGAATTCCAGAATATCCAACAAGAAAATGTCCAGAATCTTCTACATGCCGAATTACAAAATCTGGATTATAAATGTTTTGCGCTGTTGTTGCTTTAAGAACCAAATTGCTGTTTCTATCAAGATATGCTTTTACTTCGCCATTTGAATCATTAATTCGATTTATAACATCTTCAACTGTGTCAGTTGGATAATATGCAACTGTTACATTTCCTTCTGGTGCAGAAAGTGTCATTTCGCCTTCTATTCCAATTTGTTCTTGTAGATTAAGTTTATTAGTTCCTGTAAAACGGAAAATGTAAGATTGGTCTTCAATTCCATCTGCGTTTGAGTCATAATTTCCAACTGTGTTTTCAACAAATGGGCGTTGAACAAAAAAGTCAAGACCTGTCACATTATTTGCACCAACTGCATTTCTATGAACATCGTTGACTAAATCTGCAAAATTCATTGTCATAGTATTTAATGATTGAATTTCGTGTCTTACATCAACATCGCGAAGTTCAATTAATGCTCCAAGTGAACCGCCCGTTACAATTGCATCTTCGTTTGTGTCTGCCCAAACAACTCTTGAATAACCGTAATTGTCAAGAACAGGTTCTATAGCAAAATTTCTTGCAATATGCCCTTGAACAAGAACTTTTCCATCGATATGGACCATAAATTCATCGGAATCACGTTGATCAGTTGTTATATTTGCAATTTTAGAAAGTTTTTCAACAAGAACATCTCGACGGTCTAACAAATCATTTGGATTATCTCCAACTGCTTTTACTTTTACAATTTCTGTATTAAGAAGTGCAATCTGATTTGCATAATTGTTAAGTTGTGCCACATTTGATTCAATATCTGCATTTAATTGATTGCCAATTCCTATTAATGCACTATCGCGATTACGAATTGAATTTACAAGCGATTTTCCTCTTTCGAGAACTGCTTGACGGTTTGCTGTACTTTCTGGATTAAGTGAAAGTTCTTGCCAACTTTCCCAGAATTTATCCATCGTTGTTCTTATACTAATTTCATCTGGCTCATTATAAACTGCTTCTAACATTGTATAGTAATGACTTCTTGTATCCCAATACGATTCTTGATTTGACTGAGATACAATTCTCTGGTCAAGTATTTCATCTCGTATACGCGTTATGCTTTCTACAGTAGTTCCTTGTCCAAGTTGACCTGGAGTTTCTGCACGACTTAAATCTGGGCGATCTAATGGCGACATTGCTCCAATTTTTACTCGTTGTCGTGAATAACCTTCTGTGTCGGCATTTGAAATATTATGACCTGCGGTTGTAATCGAAGTTGAATGAGCCATAAGGCTTCTTTTTCCAAGTTCAATTTGTGCAAATGTACTTCCCATACTATTACCTCGTTAGTTTGCGATTAAAAAACTTTGTTGAGAACAACGCTTACTGGTTGTTGTTTTACAATTGTTCCGTCTTTTGAATAAAGAACATTTCGTCTTTGTGGTACGACATTATCAAGAATATTTTGAACAAAATTTCTTGTGATTTTTACATAATCATTTAAAGTTGTGTTTGCAATTTTTGATTTTATAAGTTTTTCTTGAATTTGTTTTACAAGTTTATGTTCTTGTTCGGTTAATTTTTTTTGTTGAATAGAATTACGAGAATCTTCAAGTAAAATAAATTGTGAAGAATAATCTTGCATCTTTGAAATTCCTTCTTCCAAAGTGAACCAATTTCGTTCTTTTACCGATTGATAAATATTAGATTGCGTATCAAGAATTAAGTCCATAAGTTCATCTTCTTGCAAAAGAATTTTTGTCAAACTTGAATTTTCGCTCATAAATTACCTCGTTTGGAATCCAAAATGAATTATGGTATTCCGTTTATATTGTCGGAATTTTAAAAAAAGACTTTAGAAAAATTACTAGTGGATTTAATCGAAAAAAGTGAATTTTGGGAATTTTGGAAAAATCGAATTTATCTAAAAAAAGGAATATAAAGTTTATAAAAAAATGAATTCTAAATATTTTTAAAAATTATTTTTAGAATTATTGTTTAAGTACATTAAAGATACAAAAAAAGAC
>CAZOTD010000047.1:0-1471 GCA_964582685.1 uncultured Treponema sp.
GAATAGTTCTTGAAGGAACAGAAGTAAAATCTGTCAAATCAGGAAATTTCTCCTTTCCAGATGCATTTGCCGAAATTATAAATGATGAAGTTTGGTTAAAAGGATTCCATATAAGCGAATATTCATATTCTTCGATTTTTAACCATAATCCAGATCGAGCAAAAAAATTGCTTCTTCATGCCGATGAAATTAAACGCCTTAAAAGAAAAGTCGAAGAAAAAGGATTTACATTAATTCCTCTTGACGTCTATTTAAAAAATGGAAGAGTTAAAATTAATCTTGGACTTTGTAAAGGAAAGAAACTTTTTGATAAACGTGTTTCAATCAAAGAAAAAGATATAAATCGTGAACTTCAACGAGATTTCAAAAAAGATTTAAATTCGTAACAAGTGAAAATAAAATATGTTTTAATAAGGTGGAGATTTTTTTAGAAAATGAGATTTAAAAAGAAAAGTTGCATCATATTTATTTTTCTCATTTTTATAACAATTATAAATGTTTTTGGTCAAGAAAAATATGATGTCTACTTTTATGGAATCGTAGTTCCACTTTCGCAGGAAAATCAAAAAAATATTACTCTCGATCTTTTTACAGCACAGATTAAAGTTTTTCCAGAAGTAAATCTCATCGACAGAAGAAATGGCGGATTTGATACAAATTATTCAAAACTTTCAGAACAAGATGCAAAATCTTTGACTAAAGAAAGTATTTTTGACTTAATTCCACAAGAAAAAAACTTACAGCAAGGACAAAAAGCAATTCTATTTCTTTCTAAAATTGATAAAACTGAAGATGAAAATTGGATTTGTAGCATTTACACAAAAAATCTTTCAACTTCAAAAATTGATGTTATTCAGAAAAAATTCGATTCATATTACAAAATTCTAACAGATTCTCGAACGCTTATTGCCGACATTCTTGCAATATCAACAGACCAACAAATTAAATCTTTATCAAACAAAAGAACAGAGCAGTCAAACCCAGTTGCACAATCTCCTATGACAATTGAAGGATTAAGTGGCACTTGGCGAGGGGAAAAAGGAATTACAAAAATTGTAATTATGAGAAGCGGACGCGGATTTGTCATTTTTAATAACGGTGCTTCAATGAATATTTCTATTTCAGTTGATGAATTAGAACAAAACACAAAAATTTTAAAAATTACACAATCGGCACCTTTTAATGCTTCATTTTATCCAGATATTCCAAGACAAAAAATTCTCGAAAATTCCAACAATGCAAAACCAATTCAATGGAGTTTTGAACTTACTGGAACAAATTCTCTTACAGGCTTCAAAGAAACTTTAGTTTTAGATGAAAATGGGATAGTTTCTCAAAACACGCAAACTGTAAAATGGGAAAAAATCAATTGATAAAATTGATAAAATAACCCTATCCAAAAATCTGTGTAAATGACATTTTTTAGTTAAAAACTAAAAACACGCTCGTTAACTGTCATTCCCGTGCGACC
>CAZOTD010000047.1:1571-11234 GCA_964582685.1 uncultured Treponema sp.
TAATGTTTACCGACTTAAAAACACGCTTTTATCATTTGATAGAACGCTCACTAGCTTAAAAACACGTTTTTATCATCTAATAGAACGCTCACTAGCCTAAAAACGCGTTTCTATCATCTAATAGAACGCTCACTAGCTTAAAAACGCGTTTCTATCATCTAATAGAACGCTCACTAGATTAAAAACACGTTTCTATCATTTGATAGAACGCTCACTAGCCTAAAAACGCGTTTCTATCATTTTATAGAATGTTCACCGACCTAAAAACAGCAAACAATATTTTGCCACAAACTGAATTTCGAAAAAATTACAGTCTATAATCAAAAAAATTACAGTGGAACATACCTTGCTGTAAGTAGCGAATACGACGCAAGCGACAGAATATTAAGCCCTTTGCATGAATAAACTATAAATTTATTTTAACAGCACCTTGTCGCAAAACTTTTATTGATTGATTTTCAATTGAAACAATTGTAGAAGCAATGCCACCAATTCGATTTCCGTCATCGATAATAAATTCAACTTCTTTCGAAAATTCTTGTTCAAGAAGATTTACTTTTTCAAAAATCGGAAAGCCACTTCTATTTGCACTTGTTGAATAAATCGGACATCTAATTTCTTGCAATATTTTACAAAGCCACAAATCATTGGGACATCTATACGCTGTTGTGGAACTTGATTCTTTATTATGAACAATAATTGTAAGAGGACCTGGCCAATATTTTAAAAGTGAATCTGGAATTATATCATCAGTATAATTGCGAATTTCTTCAGGAGTTCCAATTAATTGAATAAATGGCTTTGTTTCTGCACGACCTTTTATTTTTCTTATAAGATAATCGGTATCATGTACATTATCTACAATTCCAGAAAAACCGTAGACTGTATCTGTTGGAATAATTATAATTTTGCCGTCAATTAAAGCGTTCACACATCTTGAAATTGAATTTGAATCAGATTTGAGATACATCATACACAGGAATTCCCGCTACAACTTCGTAATGCTTTTTTTTCTTAAACGAAATATTTCCTTTTGAAATATCATAAAAAAGAATTAATACAAACACAAGAACTGTAACAAAAATTCCAGATGCTTTACAAACCCATTCTGGAATATATGAAATTTCTTTTGCTTTGATTACTATTCCTGTATCATAATTTATATCTGAATGTAAACCAAGACCTTTTATTACTACAATTTTTTCACCTTCTGCAACATATCCAAGTTTTCTTGCATAAGCGGCAATTACTTCTTTGTCATTTTGAATTGCAGTTTTTTCAAGTTTAAGTTCTTCGTTAAGATTTTCAATTTTTTGTGTATTTGTACTAATAATTCGTTTTTGCTCAAGAAGTTGATTTGTAGCCAAAATTCCATTTCTACCGCAAGTAGCACAAATTAAAACATAAACTGCAACGCCAGCTAAAACCGCAAGCAAGTATTTTTCTTTTTTCATGATATGTAAATTATCGTACTTTTTTTGTATTTTCTTAATTCAATTTATGTGCTAAAATAAAAAATATATGATATAATTTGTGTGGTGAAATTTACCATTTGTGCCGATATCTATATAAGATAATAGTTTAAATTCTACATAAAGGGGAATTATTTTATGAGCGATTCAACAGATAATAAAGAACTTGATAATTATGGTGTTTGGGTAAAAAAAACACCAAAGGATATTCTTCCTGATACTGACGCTCCTGATTTTTCAGATGACGACTTTTCTTTAGATTCCCTTGATGGCGATTTTGCCGATTTTGAAACGCTTGATTCAACTTCTGAAGAAAATGTAACAGAACAATCTCAGCTCAACGATTCATTAGACAACTCAAGTGATGATAAACTTGAAAATGATTCAGTTACGGAATTAAATCTCGACGATTTATTTGATGACGAAAGTTTGAACTCTTCGGCAGATAATTTGTCAGAAGAAGAAAATTCTGATAAATCAACAACACAAGAAAGCATTGATATTCCTGTGGAAGATGAAAATCTTGAAGAACCATTTGACAGCATTGATTTTGACAACACTTCTTCTGATTTAAAACTTGATAATATCAATATAGAAGATGTTTCTTCCGAGCCAAATTTGGATAATACACAATCAGAAAAAGAAATTTCTTCTCCATCAGATTCTGTTACAGAAACTGATGATTTTAATCTTGACTCTTTGGAAGATGGAGAAATTGATCTTGATAACTTTTTAAGTGATGATTCAAGTTCGTCTGAATCTTCTTCGTCTACATCAACATCAGAAAATGGCGAAGAAAGTATTGACCTTGCAAGTTTTGGCGTAAGTGACTCCGGAACCGACAACGTAAATCTTGATGACTTTCTTGATGGTGGAGATTTTTCTAATCTTAATTCAACGGGAACTGGAACTACTCAAAAGTCGGAAGAAATTGTTGATGAACAACCACTTGATATAAATCTTACATTCGATGAAACTGCAAATTCATACGAATCGGAATCAGTCGACAACGCAGAAAATCAAAATTCAGCAGATAATTCTTCAATGTCAGAAAATGGCGATAATGCAGAATCTGTTGATATTTCAAACCTTGGAGTTGATACAGAAAATGAACTTGCATCTGCAGTAAAAGGTCATGATTTTATTTCTGGACATAATAATAGTGCAAATGAAAAAGTAAATTACGACCTTAAAGTTACTGTAGATTCAGATGATTCGGTTTCAATTCCGATGAGCGATATTATTGCAGGAAATGTCAATAATCAAGACGATGAGCAAAATATTGACGATGAGTCTGTTCAAGAAGAAATAGTTCCTGTTCAACCAACTGTTGTAGAATCTCCAGAACTTTCAGAAAAAAGTCAAGAAATTATGCAATCTCTTATGAACGAACTTGCTTCGCTTAAATCTGAAATTAATTCACTTAAATCTGAATTGACTGATCTTAAAGCACACGAAAGTGAAAACGAAATCAAAATTGAGCCACAGCAAGAAGAAAATTCTGGTTTTTTTGCAGACAGTGGCGACGATGATACGATTGCTCTTTCTGGCGATGAACTTGACAATATTTTGCATTCGGCAGAATTCTTAGATGAAAATGATTCAAATGGAGAAGCATTTGCCGAAAATTCATCTACTGAAACAACTGAAACAACTTCACAAGAACTTGTAAATGGAGAAACTTCACAAGACTCACAAGTCGAACAACTTCCAGCCGAATCTATTATTGAAGAACCTCAAGAAGAATCTCAAATTGAAAATGACGATTCCTTTAAAATGCAAGAAGAATCTGTAACTGATGAATCAATCGATAATGTTCCAGAAATTGATGAAACATCGAGTGAAACTTCTTTGTCAGATAATTCTGAAATTGAAGAAATTAGCGATGATTCATTTAAAATTGAAGATCCAGCAGATTCTATTATTTTCGATGAACAGGAAGAACCTATAATTGAAGAAACAGTTATCGAAACTGTTCCTGTAATTGATGAACCTTCAATCGAAGAAACTTCAAAAAAATCTCAAGAAGAAGAACTAATTCTTGAAGAACCAGAAATTATAGACGATGAAACTTTTACAATTACGGAAGAACCTTTCGATGTATTTGCAATTGATGAATCTATTGAAGAACCAATTCTCGAAGAAGATGTAAATAATGAACCGACAGAAGAAAATGTTATTAGCGAAGAACTTCCTGAAGAAATTGAAATTCCTAAAGTAGATGATTTTTCAGATGACAATAATGGAATTCTTGTTTCTGATAATTCTGCTTTGACAATGGATACAACGGGAATTGATGATGAAATTAATATTAACCCTCTTGATGAATTTTTTGAAGACGAACCTTCTTTAACTTCTGAAAAAATTGATTATATTTCGGCAGATCAGACAAATCCTGTAAATATTGAAGAAGAAAAAGATGAAATCGATGATTTAGATTTACCATCGCCGACAGTAGATGATTTGGAATCAAAAGCTGAAAATCAAGAATCAATTCCACAAGAGCAAGATTCTAGTTTAGATACAACTTTTGACAATGACGAAGTTCCAACAGTTGATGCTTTAGAGGCAAAAGCTGAAAATCAAGAATCAATTCCACAAGAGCAAGATTCTAGTTTAGATACAACTTTTGACAATGACGAAGTTCCAACAGTTGATGCTTTAGAGGCAAAAGCTGAAAATCAAGAATCAATTCCACAAGAGAAAAATCCTGAAATCTTTAGTAGTGCTACAGTGTTAACTGATGTTTCTACTGATAAGACTTTTGATGATAACGAAATTTCACAAGATCTCAAACAAGAAATAAAATCTGTACTTTCATATATGGATCAACTTCTTGAAAATCTTCCAGAAGATAAAATTCAAGAATTTGCAAAATCTGAACAGTTTGTAGTATACAAAAAGCTTTTTCAGGAACTTGGACTTTCATAATGGGATTACTCTCTCATATAACTAATTCCGAAACCAGCAAACATCAAGTTTTACCTCAACAAAAATCTGGTTCGGGATTGTTGGCAAGAGCCCAGCAATCATTAGAAAAAGAATATTTCTCGATTCAAAATTGGGCAAAAGAAAATAATTTTGCCCATTGTGGATTTTTTTCGTCTGTTAATGGAATTATGGCAATTACAAACGCTTATGGTCTTGACAGCCAAACAATTATTAATTCCATTTCATCTAAAGACTTTTGGCAAGGAACTTTTTCAAATAATTCTGTTTTGAATTATTCAAAACATGACAAAGAGATTTATAACTTTCTTCAATTTTTTTCTTTTGATTTAAAGAATTCAATTGAACACATTTGTTTTATAAAATTGCCTTTGGAAAATGACTTTGCAATTTTTATGACATTCAACACTGATGAAAATGAACTTTGCATTTCAAAAAAAATAATCGATAACATAAATTTTATTGCAACTACAAACAAAATTGGAAAAAATTATTTTAATTTTTCTTCCCTTGTTCCACAAAATTATTATTTATATACAATCGATTATTTTGAGATTTTTCAAAATTCAATAAATGTAAATCAATTTCCAAACGAAAATGTAAAAAATGCTATAATCAATTGCATCGATTCTCAAATTTACAATTTCTTTAAAAGTGCGCTTCCGGAGCCTGCAATTGTTTTTTTTAGAAAACCAAACAGAATATATCTTGCACTAAAGACAAAAATTCTTGACAAAGATTTATTTTTAACACATATCAATTTTATTTTTAAAAATATTTTTGGACAATCCGCAAGCATAAAAAATCTTCCGGAATTTAAAAATCCAAACGATTTAACAGAATTAAAAAATCTTCTGGAGAAATAGATATGCCTTTAGAATATTCTAAAGCAAAAAATCTAAGTACAACATGTAAGTGGAATAATTTTTATCTTCATTCTTCTTATAATCCAGAAATTGAAGCACAAAGATTTTGCCAGACAATTAAACCGACATTTATTCCAGAAAATATAATTATTATTGAGCCTGTTCTAGGTTACTGCAAAATTCCGCTGCAAGAAATATTTCCAAAAGCAAAATTATATGCAATTCGTTTTATCAATGAAATTAATTCACAATTTTCATTTTGCAAAGATTTTTTCTTTGAACCAAATCAACCTCAACTTCTTGAAACTCAATTGTTCAATAATTTTGGTGAAACCGGATTACTAAATTCTTTGTTTGTTTCTTGGCCACCTAGTCAAACGGCGTTTAAAGAAAATGACACTCTTGTTTGGCAACTTTTAAAGAAACTTTTAAAAAATTGTCAGAATATTCTTGCAACAAGACAATTTTTTGCAGAGCGTTGGATTAAAAATCAAATAAACTTGCTTTTAAATATCAAATACGCAAAAAAACTTTTTACAACAAAAAAAGATATTCTTGTTTGTGCTTCTGGAATAAGTCTAAAAAAATCAATTTCTAAAATTAAAAAAAATCGAAATGCATTTTATATAATTGCATGTTCGAGTGCAATAAAATCGCTTTTACAAAATCAAATCATTCCAGATCTTTGCATTACAACTGACGGCGGATATTGGGCAAAAAAACATTTATATTGTTTAAAAAATTGTCGGCAAAAAATAAATTTGGCAATTGCTTCGGAAGCGGCAATTCCATTATCGCTTTTAGAACAAGAAAATATTTCAATAACTCCTTTGGCATATAGCGATAATTTTGATAATATCATTTTTGAACATTTCAAAATTCCATTTAATTTTGCAAAGCGCAACGGAACTATAAGCGGAACTGCTTTAGAACTTGCACTGTCAATGACAAATGAAAAAGTATTTTTATGCGGAATTGATCTCGAAGTTACAAATGGATTTGTTCATATTCAACCAAATGAATTGGAACTTGAAAATTCGATTTATGATTATAAATTAAAACCTAAAGACAATCGAATTTATATCCAATCAAGAAATTCTACACAACTTGAAATTTACAGAAACTGGTTTATAAATAATTCAGAAAATTTTAAAAATCGAGTTTATAGAATTCAAGAGCAATACAATTTTAAACATCAACTTGGGAAAATCCAAAATCTAAATTTTGAACAAGTTATGAACATAATTCCAAATTCAAAACTTCAAAAAAGCAATTTAAAAAATTCCGAAAATCAAAATACACAAATTAAACTGAATATTTCAAAAAAAGAAATTTTAGATTATTTTAGAAAATTAAAAACAAAAGATGAATGGATTGAAAATTATTTCCCAGCAGATTTTCTCATGATAAAAAGAGCAACAAATCAAAAGCAATTGCAACATTATAAAAATCAACTTGATTCAAAATTAAAAAAAATCATAGATTTTGTCGATCGCAAAGGATTTCAAGATGAGCAAAATTTATAAAGAAATAATTATTGCAAAAGATAATTCTCAAATACCGATACTTAAAAATTCTTGCGCGATGCATTCAAAATATTCACCTCAAAAAGAATCTCAAAATTTTGGAAATGAAATAAAACCAGGAGCGGATTTTACAATCATCATTGGACTTGGAGGTGGTTATCATATTCAAAGTTTTATAACACGAAATCCGAGCCAAAAAGTTTTAGTAATCGAGGAATCAGATGAAGATATTAATTATCTTTCTCTAATTGAATGTAATAAGAAATTATTACAAAATTCAGATATTTCGATTATTGCAAAAAATAAAATTTCTTCTACTCTGCCCGTTTTATATCTGCCTGCAATTTATGGAGGAATTAACATTCTTGCAAATCGTGCTTGGGCAGATTTTAACAAAGAAAGTTATAAATCAATTATTACAACAATAAATGAAACTTTAAAAAAAATATCACAAGACTATTCTGTTCAATGTCATTTTGGTTATATATGGCAAAAAAACATTCTTTTAAATCTTAAATTGCTAAGTTCAAATTTCTTTCCTAAAATTAAATTGGTTCCAAAAAAAACCGCAGCAATTATTGCAGCAGGACCTTCACTTGATTTTAATCTTGAAAAACTCTCAAGATTAAGAAATAAATATTTTATTCTTGCAACTGACACTGGATTTCCTGTTTTAGTTAAGAATAAAATAATTCCAGATGCAGTAATTTCAATTGATGGACAAAATATTAGTTATAGACATTTTTCAGGAACAGTAAAAAAAGAAATAAATTTTATATTTGATCTTCAAGGAAATTTTAATGCCATTAGGCAAATTGTAAAAATGCAAAGCAATTTAATTTTTACAAAATCTTCGCATCCATTTTGTGAATATGCACAAAACTTTTGTAAAAAGGGAATTTTTCAAGAATTAGAAAATGGAGCTGGAACAGTAACAATTGCCGCGATTGATTTTGCACAAAAAGCAGGTTTTTCAAAATTTGAAGTTTACGGTGCAGATTTTTCATACATAAATAATAAACCTTATGCAAAAGGAACTTATCTTGATGCATTGTACAGAGAAAATGAAAATCGCCTTTTTCCAGCAGAAAATAATTTTACCAACATTCTTTATAGGACAGAAATTCATAAAACTAAAAATCAAATTAACACACAAGTTTTAGAACATTACAAACAAAGCTTTCTTGAATGGATTGAAAAACATAATTTAGAATATACAATTAAAAATCACATTTATTATATTAATTCAAAATCAGCAAATTCAATTAACAAAAAAGAATTTTTTATGCAAGAATTTGATTGGTTAGCTTTTAAAAATTCCTTGATAAAATTAAATGAAAGTATTCAAGATAAATCTTTGCGAGAACTAAGAGCATTACCAGAATTGACAGCATTACTTCCATTTGTCGCTTGGCTTAGAAATAAAAATCCAAAACTTTCATATTCTGATTTAGTTAAACTTGCATTGAGTAAAATTCTAGAGTATACTTAAAAATATGAACAAAAAGATTTTTAAGGCAATTATTATTTCAATATGTAGCATATTTATTTTAACAATCATTGCGACGCTTGTTGTCCTTTATTCCGATTATAAAATTGGAGCAAATGCAGCAGAAAATAAATTTCGAAATTTATTGACTCAAACAGAAAATGCTATTGCAAAAACCGGAATTCCTGATGAAGAATTTATAAAAGAATTTTCAAGAGCAATCGGAAGTACAGATTATTATTATTCCATAATTTTAAAAAGTGGTTCTCAAGAAATATATCAATTTCAAAACAAATCAAATATTTTTACTATCACTAAATCAAGCAGAATTACTGAAGGTTCAACAATTGACTTGACACTTACAGTTATGATTTATGCATTGCCTTCATCATTAATTTATTCGCGACTTCGAATTACATTCATTTTTACGCTAATTGCAACTCTTGCAAGTATAGCATGTCTTATCTATCTTTATACGCACAATGAAAAAGAATTTTCAAGTGAAAAAAAATCAAGTAATGATTTTCCAAATGAAGAACTTGATGAAAAAAAAGGTGAAATTGAAAAAACAGGACATTCTGATGAATACAATTTTTCAAATTCACCTTTAGACACTCAAGATATTCCAATAGAAACAAAACCTGAAAAACAAAAATATTCTTTTTATGATGACACTTTTGATGAACCAGAAATTTCTAAACCACAAAGTGTCTTCATTCCAGAATTCGAAGAAGACGGATTAGAAATAAATGAAGAAATTCCAGAAGATGAAATTTCAGAAACCGAAATTGAAATTATAGAAGACGAAATTCCAGACGAGCAAATTCTTGAAACAACTGAAAATAAAAAAGAAGATGAACCTTCTCTTTTTAGTACAACAACAGGATTTTGTAATGAAAATTATCTTGTGCCACGACTTGAAAGTGAACTGTCACGAGCATCAAGTAGCGAACTTGATCTTTCTTTAATACTTATTCAAATATCAAAAATTAATTTCAAAGAAAAATATGGTGCAGACATTGTAACTCAAATTCTTAATATTTTTCATTATCGCGATGTTATTTTTGAATATAAACAAGATGGAATTGCAATTATTGATAGTGGCGCAGATATTGATAAAGCAATGGAAGTTGCAGAAACAATTTATACAGAACTTTGTTCTGTGCTTGCAACAAATTCTATTAATGTAAAGCCTGCAATAGGAATTGCATCAAGAACTTTAAGATTTATTTCTGGGGAACGGCTTATTGTTGAAGCAGAGCAAGCATTATTACATGCAAAACGAGATCCAGAAAATCCAATAATTGCTTTCCGCGTAAATCCTGAAAAATACAGAAAATTTATGGCAAACAAAATATAAT
>CAZOTD010000048.1:0-11095 GCA_964582685.1 uncultured Treponema sp.
ATTTAATGCTTCTTTTTAGAAAGCGTTTTTTTATCTTGCGCTTCGCTAACACGAACACGACGATTGTCAATTTCAATTTGATTTAATGTGGAAATCGCATTTTCAGCGGCAACATCGTCAGTCATTTCAACAAATCCAAAACCTTTAGATTTATTAGTTGCAGAATCCTTAATAATTGAAACGGATAAAACTTCTCCAAATTGAGAAAATTGATTTTTCAAAGTATCTTCTGATGTTGAATAACTAAGGTTTCCAATATAAATCTTTTTCGACATATTATTCCTTAAAGCGATAAAAGTATTGCCAATAAATATTTTGGCTTTTTATTTGATATATTATTTTGTTACAAAAATATTTTTGGGTCAAGTCGAAAATATTTTTTTAAGCAAACTCTCTGACATTAAAAATATTAAAATGCTATTGCATTGTCAAGATTCAAGAATAGTTATCAAAAATTAGAAGTTTTTGCATATTTTACAGACATTAATTAAAGTATTGCATAATCGTTAGAAAATTTTTGCAAAATTAAAATTATTTTTCTCCAATCATAATAAACCATTGATTATTTCCATCTAACCAATATGTTTTAAAAACACGATGAATATCAGAAGCTGTTACTTTTAAAGCTTGTTCTGGAATTTTATCTGCGGTTGTAAGATTTCCAAATTGTAGAATACTTGATGTAATTCTTGAAGCAATTCCTGAAGAAGAACTTTGTGAAATATATTTTTTTGTTATGTACGCATTTATATATCCTGAAAGGCAATCTTCAATTGATTCATAAATTGTCTGATTTTTATCAACACTTGAAATAACTTTGTCAGAAAGCATTAAATCCATACATTCTTGAAAATATTTTTCCAAATTTTCCATATCAGAAACTTTTATTTCATAATCAAATCCAATCGGATTAAAACTTGATTCGATTGAAGAACCAGGCGTATAACATGCTCCATATTTTTCTCGAATAATATTAAACATTATCGTTGAAAAAATATCAGAACAAATTTGACCTGCAACATAATCGTCACTTAAAACAGAAGGACTTTGAAAAACTCGAATAGCCATTTCTGAACCAACAGCATTTTTATGCGACATTACAACTTTTTTATCAGTTATATTGAGAACTTGTTCTTTCTGTTGGCTTTGAATAAATTTTGTGCGTTTTAATTTTCCTAAACTTGAATCTAGTTGAGAAAGGAATTTCTGTTCATCGAATTTTCCAACTGCAACAATTTTTATTCTTGACGCGTCAATAATTTTTTTATGATGTTTTTTTAAATTTTCAATTGTAATATTTTTGAAAGATTCCTCTTTAACAGAAGAAGATGTAAGTAATGGAGAATTTTCAAAAACTTGATTTCTAATTTGTGTTAATAAAATTGATTCTGGGTCATTTGAATCATAAGCGAGTGTTTGTGCAATTCCGTGAATCATTAAGTCGTATTCGTTTTTATTAAATGAAGGATTTAAAAATCCATCAAGAAAAACTGGAAGCATTTGGTCAAGATAATAATTAATGCAATTCAAAGTTAAAACTGAACCGCTATAAAGTGAATAATGTCCAATCGAACTTTGTGTTTGATATTTTAATAATTGAATTTGGTCGTAATTATATTTTTTTGAACCATAAGTCATCATTTCAAAAAGACTAGTTTCAAGCCCCGAATATTCGTTATCAAGACAAAGAGTTCCTCCTTCTACAATCAAATAAACTGCATTTACTTGATTTGGAACATCAAGATTCATATAAACTGGAATATTATTTTTAAGTCGGTATTCTGCAATTTTTCCGCTTGAAATCTGATAAGTATTAATTGCTTTATATTCTTTTGAGGCTGCATTAAATATTAATATAAAACTAAATAAAACAATTAGGATTTTTTTTACATTCGTTTTCATTTGCAGTAATTCTCCTACAAAACTTTGCAATGAATCTTGTCAAAGTTTTTATTTCACCTTTATTTTTGCCACCAAAATGCTTTGCTTGATTCAACTTTTTCAAAGCCAAGTTCTTCAAAAGATTTTTTTACTTGTTCGTAAACATTCAAATTAATATAAACTATTACGAGTGGATTTTTGTCAACAATATATTTTTCAATATAACTTTTAATATCTTGTTCTGTTACGGCAGAAATTTTTTCACTGTAAGTTTTATAATATTCAATTGAATTTGTAACCCATTCATATCTAAGTAAATTAATTGCACCTCTAAAAGATTCTGTTTCAAGAACACGATTATCTTGAAGTTGGCGAAGAACTTGATTTCTTTCAGAATCAGAAACAATTTTTTCTTGTGTCAAAAATTTTGCCATATAATCATTTACTTTTTTTTGAAAATAAACCGCAGTTTGAGCAACTTCTTCTGGAGGGCAAATTATCGAACAATTAAAACTTGTAATTCCAGTGCGCCGTCTTGTTGAATAACCAGTTCCAAGATAATCAGAAGATGGAATAAAAAGTTTTTCATCAGCAACAAATTCTTTTACAAAATTACAATCTGGATTTTCCATTGCAAAACTCAACATATCAGCAGGATAAGTATCTTGTTCATCAAAATCACTATCAGGACCTCGATACAAGATATTTACTTGAGAGAATTGTTCAGAAATTTTATCGTAAGGAATTACGCAAAAATAAGGTTTTTCAAATGGAACTTTAGTCTGTTTTGCAATAACATTTTCGATTTGAGAAATTTCAACATCGTTCTTTTTCCAAGAACCATAAATACGTTTTACAAGTTCATATACATTTTGATGTTCGACATCACCAGCAATAAAAAGTGCAGCATTTGATGGAATATAATATTTTTGCTGAATATCACGAAGCATTTCAACTGTCGCATTTTGAATATTTTCCACAGAACCTGAAGGATCAAGTTGCCATGGTGCATTTGGAAAAAGATGTCTATTTACAAACGCGCCTGTATATCTATCTGGATTTGATTCATTTCCTTGAATTTCTGAAATAACAACTTTTTTTTCGATTTCTAATTCTGTATCATCAATAAATGGTTCTCTAATAGCGGCATTCCAAAATTCAAGTCCATTTTCAAGTTGCGTATTTGGTATTGTAAAAAAATAATTAACACATTCTATTCCAGTAGTTCCATTCCAAGAAGCCGTTCCCATATCAGAAAGTGCTTTTTGAACTTTTGCAGAATTGTCAAATCTAGAATTTGCCTTGAACATCATATGTTCATACAAATGAAAAATTCCTGCATTATTTTTATCCTGCGTTATCGCGCCAGCCCGAATCGCAATCTCAATATAAGTCAAAGGAACTGTGTGATTTTCTGAAACGAAAAGACTTAAACCATTTTCAAGCGTGTAAAAATATGTTGTTTCATTTATTTTCTGAGGAATTACTTCATCGGCAAAGGAAAAAAATCCTATAAAAAAAATTGTTAAGGCGAATATTTTCTTTTTAAAATTCATAGTATTAAAATAGCAAATTTTTTGAAATAAATTCAATATCAATTTTGCTCAAGATATTGTCCAATATATTATCCAAGATTTTTGTTGCAACAAATACAATTTATGTTATAATTTTTTCGATTTTAAAAGGAACTTAAAATTTTCACAGCAAAATTCTGTTTTTATGGAGAAATTATGAATTTTAAAAAAGATTTTATTTGGGGTTGTGCCACTTCAAGTTATCAAATTGAAGGTGCTGCGCACGAAGACGGAAAAGCAGTTTCTATCTGGGACACATTTTCTAAAAAACCTTTTGCAATCCGCGACGGCAAAAACGGTGATGTTGCTTGTGACCATTATCACCGTTACAAAGAAGATGTCCAGCTTTTAAAAAATCTTGGAGTTGATGCTTATCGCTTTTCTATTTCCTGGCCAAGAGTTTTTTCACATGAATTTAAAAATGGAACTCTTATTACAACTCCAAACGAAAAAGGCTTTGATTTTTACGATAGGCTCATAAACGAGCTTCTTGAAAATGGAATTGAGCCATGGATTACGCTTTATCACTGGGATCTTCCGCAGAATCTTGAAAACTACGGAGGCTGGCGCAACCGCGATATTATGAACTGGTGCGCTGATTACGCAACAGAAATTGCAAGGCGTTTTTCAGATAGGGCAAGCCATTTTTTCACTATCAACGAAATGCCACTCGTTCTTTCAGGATATGAGGGTTGGTCTGCTCCAGGTTTAAAATGTTCACAAAAAGATAAATTAAATATTATACATAATATTCTTTTGTCACATGGAATGATGAACAAAGCAATTCATGCAAACGCAAAACAAAATGTTTCAGTCGGTTGCGCTCACAATGGACTTGGAAATTTCCCAGCTACAGATTCAAAAGAAGATTTTGCTGCGTTTTTAAAAGCAATGGAATGTATCGAAGCAAATCCAAATGCATATGCGCCACTTTTAGGAACTGGCAAACTTCAAGGCGACTGTTTAACGTATTATCTTGACCCGATTCATTTAGGAAAATACCCAGAGCAAGCATTTGAAATTTTTAAAGATGATATGCCAGAAATTAAAAATGGCGATATGGAAATAATTTCTACACCAACTGAAATTCAAGGAATTAATATTTATGAAGGGCGTCCGATTGCACAAGGCTCAAAGCCAGGAGCAACCGATGATGGCTGGCATGTTGCTTCGTTTCCAGATGGAATGGACATCACCGCTGCAAAATGGGCAGTTACGCCAAAAAGTATGAATTGTTATTTTAAATTCATTTCCGATAGATACAAAAAACCAATTTATGTTTCTGAAAACGGAATGAGCAACGCCGATGTCATAAGCCAAGATGGAAAATGCCACGACCCGCAGCGCATAGAGTTTACAAGAAAATATCTTGAAGAACTTTCAAAAGGAATCGAAAACGGTGCCGATGTCAGAGGTTATTTCCATTGGTCTTTGCTCGACAACTTTGAATGGCGCAATGGCTATCTTGAACGTTTTGGAATTATTCATGTTGATTACACAACACAAAAAAGAACTCCAAAAGATAGTTATTACTGGTACAAAGAAATTATCGAAAAAAGCAAGAACAACTAATTTTTAAGCTTTATGAATTCTTTAATGCATTTTTTAATGCGTTAAAGAATTCTGGTTTTTCTTTTTCAACAATAATTGGCTTGCCATCTGTGTGCAAAAAGCAATGTTCAGATTTTCCAAGTCCACAAACTTCACCATTACAAGTTAAAGTATAACCAAGAGTAAGTTTTACCGATGTAAGTTTTTCTACATATACTTCAATTGAAATTAAATCGGCAAAAGTTGTAGATTTTCTATAACTATATTCAATGCGAATTACGGGACTGATTATTCCTTGTGCTTCTATCTTATCAAATGGAAATCCAATTTGTTCAAGAAAATCAACACGCGCCTCTTCCATAAAACGAATATAATTTGAATGATGCGTAATTGTCATTTTGTCAGTTTCGTAATAATTAACTTTATGTGTATAAGGTTTCATATTTTTCTCACATGTGAAATTTACAATTACAATTAAAGATTATCAAAAAAACCTTTTGCTTTAAGAAGTTCTGCATTAAGGATTCCGCCAAGTGCCGCTCCTCGTTTTGTATTATGGCTCAACACTACAAACTTAACATCGAAAACATTGCAATGACGAAGTCGACCAATTACACAAGCCATCCCTTTTTCTGTTTCTCTATCAAGACGTGGCTGAGGACGATTTTCTTCATGGCGAACAATGATTGGATGTTCTGGTGCAGATGGAAGTTTTAATTCTTGAGGCACTGAAGTATACGACATCCAGATTTTTTCGATTTCCTCAAGACTCGCTTTTTTTTCTCCAAACTCAAGAGAAACACAAGCAGTATGTCCATCAATTACAGGAACACGAGTACAAGTAGAAGAAATAATTGGGCTTGAAGCGTTTTCAATTTTCCCCTCGACAACTTTACCAAGAATTTTGAGACATTCATTTTCTGTTTTTTCTTCTTCTCCAGAAATAAATGGAACAATGTTATCAATCATATCGAATGATGGAACGCCAGGATAACCTGCACCAGAAGTTGCTTGCAATGTTGTTACAATCATTCTCTTAATTTCATACCCAGCTTTTATCAAAGCGTGAATTGGCATCATATATGTTTGCAAAGAACAATTTGGTTTTACAGCTATAAAACCTTTGTCCCAACCGTGATGTTTTTTTTGTGCTTCAATTACATTAAGATGTTCATAATTAATCTCTGGAACAAGCATAGGAACATCTTCTGTCCAACGATTTGCAGAAGCATTTGAAACTACGGGAATTCCTTTATTGGCATAAGCAGATTCCAAATTTTTAATATCTTCTTTTTTTGGAAGTTCAAGTGCCGAAAATACAAACTGACATTTTCCAATTGCCTTTTCTACTATATTTGCATCTTCTACAATAAGGTTTTGAACAGTTTTCGGAATTTCTGCCCCAATAAGCCAACGATTTTTTACTACATCTTTATATACTTGGCCTGCAGAACGCGGTGAAGCGGCAACATAAGTTACTTCAAACCAAGGATGATTTTCAAGTAATTTAATGTATCGTTGCCCAACCATTCCTGTAGCACCTAAAACTCCAACTTTAATTTTTCCAGACATTTATTTTCTCCTTCAAAATTGTTTTGTAATCTTGACTGCAAAATGCCGCATCCGCAGAATTATGCAAAAATTGAATTTCTTCTTCTCTCGTTATTCCATACATTTTTTCGATATATGAAAATTCTTTTTTAATATCTGTTCGACAAATTGCTTTATCGTCAGTATTAATTGTAACTTTTATTCCGGCTTCCATAAATTTTCGAAGCGGATATTTTTTCATATCTTTTACTGCTTTTGTCTGACGGTTTGAACTTGGACACATTTCAAGAGGAATCCTGTGCGATGCCACATATTCTACAAGTTTTGAATCTTCAAAAATTCGAACTCCATGTCCAATACGCAAAGCACCAAATTCAAGTGCACTCCAAACACTTTCAGGTCCATCAGCTTCTCCTGCATGAATCGTAAAAGGAATTCCATAACTTTTAGCAAGTTCAAATTCTTTATTAAAATTTGCAGTTTTAAATAATGCTTCTGCACCAGCAAGATCAAGAGCAACAACTCCATTATCTTTAACAAGATATTTCTTTGCCAACGAGACAGTTTCAAAATTTTCATCTTGATTATGATCTGAACGCATAAGACATAAAATCAAATTAGTATGCAAATCAGAAAGTTTTAAACCATCAAGTGCGGCAAGAACAACTTCTTCTTGAGTTAATCCGTTCGCCATATTATATTGAGGCGCAAACCGAATTTCAAGATATTCGCAACCTTGACTTTTATAATCTTCTTGAACAAGTCTTATTGCTTCACTAATTCCTTCTTTTGTCTGAAGAAGTTTTAATGGTAAACCAAAGCATTCAAGAAAATCATTTAAACTTTCACAATTTTCTGGAACAGAAAGTTTTTTTTCAAGTTCCGGCAAGTCAAATGGTAAATCAAGATTTTGAAGTGTTGCGAGTTTTTTTGCAATAGCAGGAGTAATTGAACCGTCTAAATGACAATGAAGATCTATCATCAGATATTACATTCTGCGATTGCAGCTTCGATTGTTTTTTTTGCACTATCAGTAACATCGACAAGCGGAAGTCTTACAGAGCCTGCAGGAAGTCCTTTATAATTCATTGCATATTTTATTGAAGTAGGATTTCCGTCACAGAATTCTGCCTTGAACATTGCAGCAAGCCCATAGTGAAATTTGCGACATTGTGCAAAATCACCTTTTATTCCAGCATCCACAAGTTCTACCATTCTCGCAGGGCAAAGATTTGAAAGAACAGAAATTACGCCATCTCCGCCAGCTGCGAGCATTGGCAATGTAAGTCCGTCATCGCCACTTAAAACTGCAAAATCAGGATTTTTATTTTTAATTTGTCCAATTACTTCCATCATTTGAGAAACATCGCCACTTGCTTCTTTTACACCTGCAATGTTAGGAAGTTGTGCAATTCTTACAAGTAAATCTGTAGGAATATTTACACCAGTTCTTCCTTTGATGTTATACACAATAATTGGAATTCCAACTTTTGCAACTGCTTCAAAATGACGAAAGATTCCTTCTTTTGAAGGTTTATTATAATAAGGAGTTACAACAAGTGCATAATCTGCACCTGCTTTTTTTGCACGCTCTGTATAAAAGACAGCATCTTTCGTATTATTACTTCCAGCACCTAAAATTACAGGAATATCTTTTTTAGTTTTTTCTCTGTAAGCATTTACTTCTTGCATAACAATTTCGATAATCTTATCTTCTTCTTGACCAGGTCGCTCATCTAAAGTAGGAGTTTCTGCTGTTGTACCAAGTGGAAGAAGTCCAGTTATTCCGCTTTCAAGTTGAAATTTTACATTTTTTCTAAATCCATCAAAATCAACAGAACCGTCTTTGTTCATTGGAGTAATTAACGCCGTAAAAGTTCCTCTTAATCTGTTCATATAAATCACCTTATAAAAATAAAGACTTGCGTTGTAAGTGTTTTCAATATACAACGAAAAATCTTTTTTTTCAATATAACTGAAAAGTAAGAATAATAAACTTCTAAAAGCATTTTTAAAATAATTACAACATTTAAATCACACTTTTATTTTTGCGTAAATTCAGATAATATGTTTTTAAGTTATTTATCTTTTTGAGGAATTTTTATGGCAGGCAATTCATTCGGGACAAATTTTAAAGTTACGACATTTGGCGAAAGTCATGGAAATGCGTTGGGTGTTGTTATTGATGGAATTCCATCTGGAATCAAAATAGATTTTGAAAAAATTCAATCTGCGCTAGACAGAAGAAAACCTGGTGTTTCTTCAAACAAAAGTGGGATTATAAATTCTTCCGTTACAAGTAGAAAAGAAAATGACAAAGCACAAATTCTTTCTGGAGTGTTCAATGGTTTTTCAACAGGAACTCCAATTGCAATAATAATTCAAAATGAAAACCAACATTCTTCTGACTACAACGAACTTTCTGTAAAAATGCGACCCGGTCATGCCGATTATACTTATCTTAAAAAATATGGATTTAGAGATTATCGCGGAGGAGGACGTTCTTCTGGACGAGAAACTTGTGCCCGTGTCGCAGCAGGTGAAATTGCAAGACAAATACTTTGTTCAAAACTTAAAGATTTAAAAGTTACTGCTTACACTTTAAGAGCGGCAGGAATTCAATGTAAAAAAATTGATTTTTCCGAAATTGAAAAAAATACAATGCGTGCTCCAGATTCAAATACAGCAGAATTGATGGATAAAAGAATTGCAGAACTTCGTGCAGACGGAAATAGCACTGGCGGAATTATTGAATGTCAAATTGATGGACTGCCTGCAGGAATCGGCGAACCTGTTTTTGATAAACTTGATGCAGTGCTCGCTCATGCGATGCTTTCAATTGGAGCGATTAAGGGAATAGAATTTGGAAATGGATTTGAATGTGTAGATTTAACTGGAAAGGAAAACAACGACGAAATAAAAGTAAATAATGACAAAGTAGATTTCAAAACAAACAACGCCGGCGGAATTCTTGGTGGAATATCTAATGGAAATACAATTATTTTTCGAGTTGCAGTAAAACCTGTTCCAAGCATTTTTATACAACAAAACACAATTCAAGCAAAACTTAATCCAGAAGAACCTGCGCCTTTGTCAGACGTTCAATTTGAAAACACAAGTTTAAAAATAAAAGGTCGCCATGATATTTGTCTTTGTCCAAGAATTGTTCCAGTTGTTGAAGCAATGACTTATCTTAGCCTTTGCGATTTATTTCTTGCAAAATAGTTTTATAAAAATTCTACAACTGACTTACAGGAACAATTTCATAATCCGCATCAAAAAGTGAATTTATCAAAAGTTCAAGTTTTGTATAAAATTCATTTTTTTCGTTATCGGATTTTATTGCAACTGTTATAGGAATAATTTGACTTTCAATAGTTTTTCCAGCTTTTGATTTTGCAGTTTCTTCTTCAATTGGAAAATCAATGTAACTGTAACCAGATGTATTTGCAGCTTCGCGAATAAGTTTATTGCTTTTGTAAAAAGGTGCATGCCATAAAAGTGAAAGTTCTTTTCCTGTTACAGAAAAATATTCATCTTCAGTTCTTGCAAGACCGCGTTGAATATATTCTTCATTTATTTCAAAATCATTTGCAGTTAAATCTGCAACTGTGTAAAACATTGAACCAACTTCAGCACCACTTGCAGCAATTTTTTTAAGTTCATTTGGATAACGACGAATAAATTCCCCATTAACAAAAAATGTTGGCTTTATTTTATATTTTTCGCACAACGCAAGAATTGAATAAATTCCATCTGCGCTGTCAAAAACATCAAAAACAAGAGCAATTTTTTTCTTAGCGGCATTTTTTTGAATTGCTTCTTTGTAAAGCGCAAATGTATTTACTTTGCCAGAAAGATTTCGAACATATATTCCATTTTCGTATCTTTCATTTCTTGCTTGTGATGTATAAATTCTGTAATTTGAATTTTGAACTTGAAGCTTTTTAGGATTTGCGAAATTTGTTTTTGACCAATTATTTGATTTTTGATTATAAACAAAATAATTTTGGTAAGATTCAGTTTTTGCAATTATTTGATTTGTATCTTGATCCCAAGTCGCAGATTTGCACTGAGAAAGAAAAAGATATTCTTCTTTTCCAAGTGCGACATTGTAAAGCCTTACAGTTTGTTCTCCACCAATACAAAGATTTTCAGAATCTTTCCAGCAAAGTGAACTAATTTTTTCACCGTTCACTTGTGCAACTCTTGACCAAGTATCTACTTTATAAATAAAAACGCTTGTCCCAGAAGAAAAAGCAATATACTTTCCATCATTCGAAATTGTAGTATTCGAACTTGAATCTTGAATTTTCAAAACTTGTTCAAATTCATTTTTATCGTTAATAAGATAAACAGAACTTTTTATTTTTCCGTCGTCAGAAATAAAATCTACCCATAACACAGGATTTGAATTTGCTTGCCAAAGAATTTCAAATCTATAAGAACCGTCAAATAAATCATTGTAAGATTTGTAATTTAAAACTTTTACATAATCTGATGAATTTTTAGAGTTAAGACTATAGTAAGATATAAAA
>CAZOTD010000049.1:0-11091 GCA_964582685.1 uncultured Treponema sp.
GTTTATGAGTATATTTAACAAAGTAGTAAAATTAATCGTTAAAATCGTATGATTGGTTTTACATTGAAGTTTTACAAAACTATTTTTTTACATCTGGAGAATTATAATTATGGCAGAAAATTGTGATCATAAATGTTCAAGTTGTGAAAGTGAATGTGAATCTCGCGATCTGAGAGTTTCACTTCGTCCTGGAAGCAAAGTAAAAAAAGTGATTGGAATTGTCAGCGGAAAAGGTGGCGTTGGAAAATCACTTGTTACAAGTCTACTTGCTTGTAGAATGAATAAAGAAGGTTTTACTACAGCAATTTTAGACGCCGACATTACAGGTCCTTCTATTCCTGAAAGTTTTGGGCTTGGCAATAAACGAGCAACATCACAAGAAGATTATTTAGAACCAGTTTTGACAGATAGCAAAATCCAACTTATGTCAATGAATTTTCTGCTTGAAAATGAAAATGACCCAGTAATATGGCGAGGTCCGGTAATTGGAAGTGCTGTAACACAATTTTGGCATGATGTTGCTTGGAAGAATGTTGATTATATGTTTGTAGATATGCCACCTGGAACTGGCGATGTTCCGCTTACTGTTTTTCAATCTTTACCTGTTGACGCAATTATTATTGTTTCAAGTCCTCAACAACTTGTACGTGTAATTGTTGAAAAAGCTGCAAAAATGGCTACCATGATGAGCATTCCAATTCTTGGTCTTATTGAAAATATGAGTTATGTCGAATGTCCAAAGTGCAACGAAAAGATTTATGTATTCGGAAAAAGCAATATAGAAGGCATTGCAAAAACATTTAACTTGCCAGTTCTTGCACGCCTACCAATGAAACCAGAAACAAGTGCTGCAGTTGACGCTGGAGATATTGAAAGCCTTGATGTGCCAGAACTTGAAGCAGCAGTAGAAATCATAAAGAAATTGTAAATTTTGTTTCAAATAATTAAAAATCTATCGCTAGGAATTTCATTAAAATATGATTCAATTGCTTTTTCTGCATCTTCTAGCGTTTTGCAATTAAGCATTTTTGATTTGACATAATGTGCAAAAGAAAAGTTGTCACAGTAATAAGAAAAAAAACGTTTCATTCTAGTTTCAAAAAATTCTTTTGGTTGATACATACGAATATCGTTTATGTATTCAATAGCACATGCTAATCTGTCAATTTTTATGTGACAATATTTCCCCAAAATGTTTTCTTCTGATTTTAAGTTTTGGGAGTCTGACAAAGGTTCCCAAATTCCTAGTTTAGATTTTTCTGGAAGAAAAATATCGCAATCTTGATTCACAAAAGTTGAAAGTTCTCGAAAAATCCAAGGTTTTTGTGCAGACATTCTAGCAATCATAATTCCTTTTGCATTTGGAGCCTTTTTAATTGCATCATTTAAGGAATTTCTATCTTTTATATTCCCATTTAAAATAATAGGAATTTTATTTAAATATCTTTTTGAAAGTTCTTCAACATAATGATAACGAGGTTGCCGTGCAAGTTTTTCTTTTTTTGTACGCGGATGAAGAACTATTTGTTCTACTCCATTTTCAAAAAGCATATCACAAAATTTGTAAAAACCGTCATCTGTAAAATCTTCATCACCAAGTCTAAGTTTTACACTTAATCTTAACTTTTTGTGATTTTTGTTAAAACCAAAATTTTCTAAATTAAATGAATCTAGCGTATTACGAACTTCGCATACTAACGCTTTTGTTTCTTCTATCGGTTTTAACATCCAAGCAATACCTGCACCACTTTTTATAATTTCTGGAGCAGAACAACCCATATTCAAATCTATTCCAATTCCACCTTTAGCACAAAGTTCTTTTGCACATTGTGCCATTGAATGTGCATCTTTTCCCGTAATTTGCCACACAATTTTATCAGGAACAAATTCGTTCAAAACATAAAATTTCTCAAACTGACCATGAGTCAAGTATGAAGCAGCATTTATCATTTCTGTATAATATTCATCGCAACCTCCAAAATCAGAAATTATTTTTCGTAATCCTTGATGACTTAAAGTTGCCATAGGTCCAGCAATCATTTTTTTCATTTTTTTACAATATCATAAAAAAACTACTTGTTCAAACTAATATTTTTTTGTTATAATTTACTGAAATATTCGAGTTAATTTGAATGAGAATATTTCATTCTCTTCTCTAATTAACTCCAAGACATTTTTATTTTTTTTTCATTGGAGTTGTATTATGGCATATTTTTTTGAAGAACCTTCTCATACTTTTGGAGAATATCTTTTAGTTCCCGGCTATTCCTCTGCAGAATGTATTCCTACAAATGTAAAGTTGAATACGCCAGTTGTTCGTTATAACAAAAAATCTGGCGAAACTTGTCCATTAACAATGAATATTCCAATGGTCAGTGCTGTAATGCAAGCAGTTTCAAACGATAAACTTGCAATTGCACTTGCAAAAGAAGGTGGAATTTCTTTCATCTATGGTTCGCAAACTATTGAAAATCAAGCAGCCATGATTGCCCATGTAAAGCAATACAAAGCAGGGTTTGTAACTTCAGATTCAAATATAAGACCAGACCAAACAATCGGAGAACTTGAATCGCTTGTTAACCAAACTGGACATTCAACAGTTGCTGTTACAGAAGACGGGACTCCAAATGGAAAACTTATGGGAATTATAACTGACCGCGACTATCGTTCAAACAAAACTACTTCTTCAGAAAAGGTCAGCAAATATATGACCCCACTTGAAAAACTCATTAAGGCACAAACAGGAATTACACTTGAAGAAGCAAATGACATAATTTGGGAACATAAAGTAAACCAACTTCCTATTCTTGACAAAGATGGAAAACTTTTACATCTCGTATTTAGAAAAGATGCAGCAAGCCATGAAGAACATCCAAACGAACTTCTCGATGGGCAAAAACGTTATATTGTAGGTGCTGGAATTAATACACGAGATTATATGGAACGTGTTCCTGCATTACTAGAAGCAGGAGTTGATGTTCTTTGTCTTGATTCGTCGGAAGGATTTTCTGAATGGCAGCGCAAAGCATTGCATGACATACATGAAAAATGGCCAAATGCAAAAATTGGTGCTGGAAATGTTGTCGATGCAGAAGGTTTTAACTTTTTAGCAGAAGCAGGCGCTGACTTTATTAAGATTGGAATCGGGGGTGGCTCTATTTGTATTACACGAGAGCAAAAAGGTATTGGACGAGGACAAGCAACTGCAACAATTGAAGTTGCAAAAGCCCGTGATGAATATTATAAAAAAACAGGAATTTATATTCCGATTTGCTCTGATGGTGGAATTGTTCACGACTATCATATTACACTCGCGCTTGCAATGGGTGCTGACTTTGTGATGCTTGGCAGATATTTTGCACGCTTTGATGAATCACCAACAAACAAATTAATTGTAAATGGAAATTATGTAAAGGAATATTGGGGCGAAGGTTCAAATCGTGCAAGAAACTGGCAACGCTATGATTTAGGTGGAGCAAAAAAAATGGCTTTTGAGGAAGGCGTTGATTCGTACGTTCCATACGCTGGAAATTTACATGACAATGTTACAATGACAATTTCAAAAATAGTACATACAATGTGTAACTGTGGTGTGCTTTCAATTCAAGAACTTCAAGAAAAAGCAAAACTTACACTTGTTTCTTCAGCATCTATTTCTGAAGGCTCTGCTCATGATGTAATCGTAAAAAGTCCTACTATTCATGCAGAATAATTTAATTTTATTACAAGGAAAGGAAATTGATTTGTAAATTAATTTCCTTTCCTAACTTTTTTTTAAAACAACGCCATTAAATCTTGAATAGTTTCACGCCGCCGAATTTGTTTTATAGTTCCATCTTGGCAAATTAAAATTTCTGCAGGACGTGGTCGAGAATTATAACTTGAACACATACTCCAACCATAAGCACCAGCATCAAGAACGCATACTAAATCACCTATTTGGATTTTTGGAAGTTTTCTGTCTTTTGCAATAATATCGCCACTTTCACAAATGTTTCCTGTTACAGTTTGTTCAATAAGTTGGTCAGAATATCTGTGCACAATTTTTCCGTTTCTAATAATTTCTAAATCATGCCAACTGTCATACATTGATGGGCGAACAAGAACATTCATTCCAATATCTGTTCCAACATAAATCCTTGAGTCATTACTTTTAATGGCGTGAACTCGACCTAAAACAATTCCACCTTCTGCAACGCAAAACCTACCAGGCTCCGATTTAAATAAAGGGACTTTTCCATATTTTACAACAAAGTCATCAAGAATCAGCTCAAGCTTTTTTTTAAATTCTTCCATTGGAAACGGTTTTTCGTCTTCAAGTTTGTGATATGGAATTCCATATCCACCACCAAAATCGACAAACTCAAGATTTTCAAATTGAAGAGCAATTCTCAAAAGATTTTTAACTGCGTCAAGATATGAATCTGGTTCCATAAAACAAGAGCCAATATGTTGATTAATTCCAGCAATTGTAAGATTGTATTTTTTTGCAATTTCAAAAATATGAGGGATGTCATCTTCAGAAATTCCAAATTTAGTTTTTTTTCCACCAGTTATAACTTTATCACAATGTCCAGCCCCAATTCCAGGATTTATTCGAACTGCACACTTTGCACCATTTGCAAGAGAACCAAATAATTCAAGTTGTGAAAGAGAATCTAAACTTGTCATAATTTTATTATCAATGGCAAAACGCATTTCTTCAGCACTAACATTATTTGGAACATAAAAAATTTTATCGTTAGTAAATCCGCTAGCAAGCAATAATTGAATTTCGCCAATCGACATCGCATCACAATTATTCCCTTCTTCAAGCGCAAGTTTTAAAATATGAATATTTGTATTTGCTTTTACCGAATAATTTGCAGTGTAAGGATATTTTGTAATTACCTTACTTACATCGCGCATGTGGCATCTTAGAATCCTCTCGTTATAAACATAAAGAGGAGTTCCATAAGTTTTTGCAATTTGTTCTGGATTATTTCCATTAAAAAAATCAATATCATCAATATAAGAATTCATAATAAAACCTTTTTTAGTTTGCTAAGAATTAATCTCTAATTTTTTTGTTTAGAGTAAACGCTCCCTTAATTCTTGACCACTAAGTTGCGAAAGATAACTTGGAGCAATATCAAAAACTGTTTTGCATCCTACCTGCCCTTCTTTACTTAAACGATAAACTGCTCTTGCATACGCGACAAGTACGCTTGAAGTGAATGCTGGATTTGAATCCAACTTAAGACTATATTCGATTACATTATTGAATTCATTTTCCCAACCAGTTTTTCCTGAATGAATTACAAAACCGCCATGAGGAATTCCAGAATGTTTTTTTATAAGTTCTTCTTCGCTGATAAAGTGAACTGTTGTATCATATTCAGCAAAATAGTTAGGCATTTCTTTAATTTGTTTTTCAATAAGTTTTGGATCGGCTCCATTTTCCAACACAACAAAACATTCCCGAGTATGTTTTTGGCAAGTTGTAAGATCAGGATTTAAACCTGCACGAACTGCATCAAGTGATTCTTGAACTGGAACTGTATATTGCTTTGCATCTTTTACGCCTTTTATTCGTCGTATTGCATCAGAATGGCCCTGCGAAACACCTTTTCCCCAAAAAGTATAATTTTTTCCATTTGGAAGAATGCAATTTGCATAAAGTCTATTCAAACTAAAAAGTCCCGGATCCCAACCACAAGAAATCAAAGCGACATGTTTTGTTTCTTTTGCATTTTTATCAACATTTGCAAAATGTTCTGGAATTTTTGCATGTGTATCAAAACTATCAATTACATTAAAATATTTTACATATTCTGGTGTTTGTTCAGGAAGATCTGTTGCAGAACCACCACAAAGAATGAGAACATCTATTTCATTTTTGTGTGATTCAATTTCATTTATCGAATAAACAGGAACTCCATTTGTAAGAATTTTTACAGAAGAAGGCTCACGACGTGTAAAAACTGCAACCAATTGGCAATCTGAATTTTGCTTAATTGCACATTCAATTCCTTTGCCAAGATTTCCATAACCTAAAATAGCAATTTTCATTTTTGCTCCCATAAAAAAGTCAATGCGAAAATACTAATTTCTGCAATTAACTTTTTAATATGATTTTTCAAATAAACTGAAAAATCTAAAATTAAATAAAAAAGTTTGCAACGCAAACATAAAATTAATTCTCAATCTTGAACTAAAATTCAAAATTGAAATCACAAATTCATTTCCAATAAAAAAATCTTATTTTTAAGATATTCTTTCATAACAGACACAAGATTTTCTTGCCCAGAAAAAAGGCATTTGTCTTCTGTGCTTCCTGTTAAAGTGCCAGTTAAAACAAAACTTGAATCAGTAATGAATCTTATCTGCCCTTCTTCAACATTTGTTGTATAAATTTTGGCACCTTTCAATTTAAAATCATCAGAAAGTATTACAATTTTTTTCTTTTGTAAAGAAAGTTGTTCTAACTCATCACGAAAATTTTCGATAATCGAAGAAGCGGCAAAAAGATAAAGTCTGGCTTGAGTTTCTTCTAACATTTGACAAATTTTATTTTTTATATTTGTAGAACCTTTTATTGTTATGTAACCGTCAACATTTGCGACAGTTGCAGGTTTATTTGTAATAATGAATTTTGCTTTTTCTTGAAGAAAGCTAATTCGATTTTTCATAAATAATTCTAAATCAACTGGAATGTATTTTGCAGATTCACCTTCCATAAGATAGCAAGCACCGTGATTAACAAGTTCAGATAACGTATTATAAACATTCGAGCGAGAAATTCCTGTTTCTTTGGAAAGTTCGTAACCGCTTAATTGACCATGTTTAATAAGTTCAAGATAAATCAATGCTTCTTGGCGAGATAGACCAAAGTTTTGCAGTTCTTCAACTATTCTACTTTCCATAGATTCCTTCTGACAAAATTAGTAGTACTTTTAGGTACTACTACAATATATCAAGACTTTGAATCTATGTCAATTAATTTTCATTTTTTTATTCATTTTTAAAATTCTAGTGACATTACAATTTACAAGTTATCCTTTTTATTTACTTACATTTTCTAAAACGCAACAAAGTTCACGAATGTTCGTAACTCGAAAATCAAAGTTTCTAAAATCTTCATTGTATAAATCAAGCCAGACAGTTGTCCAACCAAGGCTTTTTGCAGGAATAATATCGTTTTTATAACTATCGCCAACATATATAAGTTGATTTGAAGTTTTGCAAGATTTTTCCATCGCAATTTTAAAAATATCTACATTCGGTTTATCGATTTTATATTCCCCAGAAATAATTATAAGTTCAGGTGTAAGCCATTTTTCAAGTTTTAAAAATTTAATTTTGTTTCTCTGATGAACTTTTGAGCCATTTGTGATAATTCCAATTTTATCAAATTGCGTTTTAGCAAAATTAAGCATTTGAATTACATCTCTATCCAATTTAAGTGAATATAATTTTTTTTCATAAAGTGAATAAAAATCTAAAGCCTGCTGTTCAGTTATTTTAATTGAACAATCAGCGAAGCCTTGCTGAAAACGATAAATATACATTTCATTCATTGAAATTTCGCCACGTTGGCATTTATAAAAAACTTCATCACCACGAATACGACAAGTATCTTTTGATTTTTTCATCAAATATTCAAACTCGTCTGAATTAAATTTTTCACGCACAAAAAATTCCTGAAATGCTTTATAAAATGCATTTGCTCTTAAATATAAAGTATCATCAAGATCAAAAAAAATTGTTTTCATAAATTCATTTGCTAGTATAAATTATTTTTCTTTTCTGTTAAAGTTATGTTATGAAGTTAAAAAAAATCATTTGGACAATTTTCATGAATTGCGGATTTTTGATATTACCATTATTTTCGCAAAGCCCAACAATTCATCCAAATCCTTGGTCACTGATTATTTCTCGCCCTTATAATTCTGACAAAATGAATGATGTCCGTTGTTATGTGAAATTTGAAGATGCACAAACTGGGGAAGATGTAACTTACACAAAAATCAAAGCAAATTATGTTTGGGCAAACACTCCAAAAATTGCACATAAATATCAACACACATATTTTTTAACTGGCGGAATGGCAATGCATTGCCTTTTAAAACCTGGCAAATATAAAATTTCAGTTATAACACCAAAAGAAAAAAATAATAGTTTTCAAACTGAAAACAATGATGATTGGGCTTCGAATATTTTTTACTACGACACATCTAATCCAACTAATGTAATTTTTGTAGTTCCGACAGCAAATGATAATGGATTTTACAATGGTGGCTGGTACATTGACTATAAAGCACCAAAATATTTTAAATTTACGAAACCTGTTATTACAAACTAAATTCTAAAAAAATGACTATAGCAAAAATTGTAAAAAACGATAGAATGAATTTCTTAAATGTTACGATACTTTCGATTTTGCTCTTGATTAAAAATGATTTTTCAGATAATATAAATTTGTTTTTACGGAATTACCGAAGAAGAGGAGGTGAATTTTAGTTATGGCAACAATTACTGTTGAAGATTCGGAAAACCTTGAAAAAGCAATTAAGCGTTTTAAACGCATGGTTGAAAAAGAGGGAATCATCCGCGAATATAAAAAACGTGAATATTTTGAAAAGCCTTCTTCAATCCTTCATCAGAAAAAAACAAGTCTTGAACGAAAACTTTTAAACAAAAGAAGAAAAACAGAAAAGAAAGAATTCTAAATTTTTCTTTACTAAAAAAAGTTGATTTTATGAAGTGCACAACAAAAATTGAACAAATAAAGTTCAATTTTTGTTGTGCACTTTTTATGTTCATTATTTTATTCTATTTTTAATTTCTTCAAGAACTTTAAGGGCTGCCATTCCAGTTTGTAAATTTGATTTTAATTGTGATTTACCATTGAGAAAATCTAGCACATTTTGAATCATATTTGAAAAATATCTAGTTTTATGAGGAATTTTAACCGTCAAATCTTTTTTAAGTGAATAAAATCCTGTATATAAATTTGATTCTTTTCTTTGATAAAATTCAACATGCCCATTTCCAATTGTAATTTTTCCATCGGTTCCAATAACTTCAATTTCAAAACCAAAATATCTACTTCTGCCAGACATAAAAATCGAAATATCGCTTACTTTTTTTGTAGAATAATTTGCAGTAAATCCACGCACAATTTTTTTATCGTTTTTTTCACGATAAAGCCCCGTAATAATGGGCTTTGTAAGTTTTGAATCTCCAGTCGCTTCAAGCAAAAACATCACAGCATCAACAAGATGCGTTCCATCGTGAATTAAACTGTAATAACCACTTTTTTCTTCTTTTGGATCATATAATTTCATTCCAGAAAAAAGGCTTGCATTGATTTTTTGAATTTCGCCAATTTTTGCAATATATTTTTTTGCAAGATTGTAATCACAAGCAAAACGTCGCTCATGATTTACAAGTATTGGAACTTGATTTTTGTGTGCGGCTTTTATAATTTTATTTCCTTGTTTTAAATTCAAAGCGACTGGTTTTTCGAGAATTACAAGACGAGTTTTTTTTTCAATTACCTTGAGAGCGACTTCTAAATGACTTTCTTCATTGACAGCAATTATTACAATGTCAGGATTACAAGTCTGAAACATCAAATCAAATTGAGAATCACTAAATATTTTTACTTGATTTTCTTTTTTTAAAGTGAATTGCGAAATATGGCGGTCAACATATTTTTTCCATTGTTTAAGATTTTCAAGATTTTTATCACAAGCACAACTAATCTTAATCGATGAATTTTTTAAGCACGCCATTGTATGACTTGCAGGTTGTTCCCGTTTTTTGTCAAAACCGAGAGTAAACCCTATTCTTCCTACTCCAATTATGCAAACTGAATATTTTTGTTTCATAAATAAAATATCGGAATGATTCAAGATTAGATGAACCATTCCGATAGTATTTGAGTTTCGAATTTAAAATTTTAACTAATAAGTAAATCCAACAAACAAACTTGCATTTAAATTTGGATTAGAACCTGGTTCAAAACCTAATTCTTTTCCGTACATTGCAAAATCTATTTTGAATGTTCCAAATCTTAATCCAATTCCTGCCGCAGGATACATTTGTGATATTCCGAATCTAAATGACACCAAATTGATTAGAGTAATTTCTGTTCCTGCAGAAAGTTCCAACCAAGGATTTCTAGAATCTTCTTTGAATATTGCAAATACATCTCGATAATCTGCCATAATCGTAAATGATGTAACTACACCATTTGCCCAAGCGATTGGGAAATTATAAGAAAAACCTACTGCAAGTTTTGATTCTAATTTTGTTCGTTCGTTGAAATCGTAATTTGGATTTCCAATTGTTCCCTTAGACACAAAAACCATGCTCAATGGGTCATACCAAGTTGCAGAAAAATTGAATGTATTAAATAGCGAAAGATAAACTCCAGCATCAAAACTAAATCCTGCCATAATATTTAATGGCATAGATTTTGAATCATTTTGAATTTTTGAAATAAAATCTACGACACTTCCTGTAAATCCAGTTGAACCCTGTGCAAATCCCTTTGCAGTTGCACCAACTGATAGGAACAAATTATCACTATTTATAATAGGAATTCCAAAACCAACTGTTAATACAGATTCAATACCTGCATTTACATCTGCAAGAGCAATTCCTGGAATTCTAGTATCTACAAATGCTTGTGTAGAAAATCCCCACCCAATTCCTGATTTATAAATATGTCCAAAAGAAAGAAGTGGTGTTATGTTCAAATCAAGATTAAGACCATTATTGTCATTAATAATCTGTGTTAATACATTTGTATTCATCGAAGAAACTGCTTGAAATATTTTTGCTGAATCTTGTAATGGTCCACCAAAATGAATATCAATTGCAGGATATAATGCATGAACTCTTCTTCTACCTAGACCTGCAGGATTTGAATACAATGTATAATAATTATCTACATCAACTGTATAAAATCCACCAAAGCCTTGTTGTCTAACAGATGGAATTGTGTGTAAAGATGGATTTGCAAAGATTGCAGTTACCGACAAAATTAAAGTTGTAAGTATAATTGTAATTTTTTTCATATTATCTTCCTCCAATCTTATT
>CAZOTD010000050.1:0-10950 GCA_964582685.1 uncultured Treponema sp.
ACTCCATATAATTTTTGAAATTTCTTCTTTTGTTTTTGTTGCATCGATTATTACGATTTTCATTCCGTTTGCTTCTGGAAGTGTTTGATAAGTTTTTATAACTTGTAAATAATGATTTCTTGTGTCAGTAAGATATTTGTTGTTTTCAAAGATTTCTGTTACTTCTCGTTTTTTGATTCTTTCAAGCGATTTTTCAGGAACGATGTCAAAGAAAAAAAGCAATTCTGGAAGTGGAAAATCTTTGTTTAACATTGTTGGAAGTTCTTTACCACAAGAAACTCCTTGATATGCAAGGCTTGAGAAAATATAACGGTCAATAATTACTGCTTTTCCATGATTTAAGGAATTTAGAATTCCTTCTTTTCCGTAAATATGCTCAGCACGATCTGCGGCAAAAAGATATGCTATTGTTTTTGGATTAAGCTCAATTTTTCCGCTTAGCACAGAGCGAAGAAATTTTCCAGTTTCAAATGAAGTTGGTTCTGCACTAAAATCTATTTTTATGCTTTCACTTCGTTCCTGTAAGATTTTAAGTTGAGTTGAAGTTCCAGCTCCGTCAATTCCTTCAAAAACTACAAAGTTTTCTAATATCATAATTTTACCTATTTATTGTACCGATAATTTTGTATAATTGTTTACAATATTGTATAATATTGTATAACTTTGCAAAAAAAATGAAATCACGCTTCGCAAAAATAGGGCTTTGTATAGTAATTCTAGTTTCTCTACTTGCAGTTTCCTTTGCACTGATAAGACCAGTGTACATAGGACTTGGCAACTATATGCGCTCTAAACTTGCGATTTTAAATTCTTCACTTAATGAAAAATGTGGGTTAAATGTTTCATATTCTTCACTATCACCATCTATTTTAACCGGAATTAAACTAAAAGGTATAGTGGTAATTGATACTTCATCTGGCCAAGATGTTCTCTCTATAAAAAAAGCAACAGTAGATTTTTCAATTCGTAATTTAATTAAAGGCGACTTTGAAAATGCACTTTCAAAAATAGTAATCAATGATGTAAATGGTAAAATCGTCAAAGAAAAAAACTCTGCTTGGATTGATTATCTTATCGCTCAAAATCTTGAAAAAAAGAAAAACGAGGAATCAGAAAAAAAATCAATCGTTGAAATGTTAGCAGATTCCGACATAAATTTTGAACTACCTTGTAACATTAACATAAATAATTTAACGTTAACATTTGTCGATGAGCAAAGTAAAATTGATACAACAATATTTTTGCGCAGAATTTTGGCAGAAAAAACTCTTACGCAAGGAAAATACAATATTCAACTTTTGGGACAAGTTTTTGGTGCTATCGAAAAAAATGAATTTTCTTCGAATTTATATATTCAAAGTTCATTGCTTCAAAAATTAAACAATTCTTCTGCAGTAATACAACTTTTTAATTCTAGTTTTAACAATTACAATTTTGGACAATTCGGATTTTTGGGAGAATATAATGATGCAGTTTTTAATTTTAGAATGCTTCCCACTATTCAAAATCTTTATGTAGAGCTCAAAACTAATTTTAAAACGCAAGAAAGTGATTTGAATTTGTTTAGCGACAATTTTAGAGTTTCTCAACTTGTTCGTGGTTTTAAAAGTGGAACTTCACTTGCTTCTCTTTCTGGAATTTTATTAACTTCAAGACTTTCTGTGCACTATGATTGGGGAGCACAAAAAATCAATTACAATGCTTCGGGAAATGCGATTTTACCAGAATCTTTAATAGATGGCGGACTTTCTGTAAATTACGCATTTAACGGAAATCAAAATTATGTTCAAGTTTCGTATTTGAACGCTTTAAGTGAAAAAATCGATTTAGGGTTTTCTGGTGGCGTAAATATAAAAGCACTTCAACCAGAAGGCGTTTTATCAATAAATAAATTTCAATTAGAAAATGAGCGAAGCATTCAAGCCGAAATTTTTTTAGAACCGCTTAGTAAAGGTTTTATGGCGTTCTCGCCTGAAATTATGTTTGAAGACAAAACTTTCACTGCTGCAATGTTCAATTTAATTCCACAACCAGAAGGTTTTGATTTTGATTTTGAAGTTTACGATTATTCACATGCTGAAACTGGCGAAACTGGACATCTTACTCTTGATGGAAATTATTTGACAGCATCTAAATTTTTGCAATCAAATCTTAATATTGACGGAATGTATATTGATAGTCTGTTGCAAACTGCAGCATTTTTTATGGGAAAAAACCAAAGTTCATTTGTTAACGATGCTTCTTCAATTTTTAAGCATACGATTTTTTCAACTTCAGTTTATATTTCTGCTGAAGGCACAGATTATTCATTTAGTATTCCGTCAGCAATTATTGCTGATACTGTAAGTGATAGCAAAATGCTTATGGTTGCTCTTGATGGAAACAAGGATAATATTCAACTTACTAGATTTGAACTTATTTTTGATGATAAAAATATTGTTGCAACCGCTCATGCAGAAAATCTTATTGAACCGATTTCAAAACAACCGCAAACAATTCTTGCTGGAATGGTTGAATACAATTCTATTCCTTATAATTTTTCAGGACTTATCAGCAAAGATTGGATTAATATAACGGGCGATTATGGTTTGAATTTTACTTTTATGAATGATCTTGAATCTGATAATCTTCTTGGTAATTTTGCGTTGATGGAATTTCCTATAAAACTTTCAGATTCAAGTTTGTTGTCATTTACTGCAGATACAAATTTTTCGTATAATCGCGACGAAAAAATTAATGCAAGTATTAACAAGTTCCAAATTGAATCTCTTGATGGAATTTCTCAAATTAATCCTGTTTTTGATTTTGTTGGAAATGTAGATAAATCTGGAGTGTATCTTGAAAATATTTCATACAATGATCTTGTTTCAGAACTTGCAGGAAGCGGTTTTGTTATCTGGGATTATTACGATTCAAATTTTGTAAATCTTGTTTATGACATTTCATTGCAAGATACATTATATAATGAACGTGTTTCTCTAAAAGGAAATATCACAAATCCAGAAAATAAACCTTTTTCAACTGAGGCATTTTTAAAAGATTATTATATTTCGTTTGAAGCAGAACTTGTTTCTTTTAGAACTGGTCGCTTTACTGGTTCTACAAATACTTCAGATACGATGAATGCAAATATAAGCGTTACTGGAAATCTTTCTAATCCTTTTGTTTCAATTTCTGTGCCACGCGGAATGTTTACTATTGAAAATAGACCAGTGAATTTTTCATTACAAGCGTCTGTTGTTGATTTAGAACTTGAAGTTACTTCGGCGGAATTTCAAGTGGAATATACAATCATCAATAATGTCTTTGCAAAATTTTCATTTGCAGATTGGATAGGTTCACTTTCATTTAATTTTAGTACAGTCGTTTTTGATAAAACCTTAATTGCTCCTATTCAATGTTCCGTAAAAGGAATTATTCCAGAAGAAAACAAAGACACAGTTCCTGATTCTTTTGAAGTCGATATTAAAACGGAAAAACTTTCTGGAACATTCATAAAATCGCAACAACCAATTTCTGTTCATATTCTAAAATTGCCAGAAGAAACTTTTATTACTTCAAGTGAAAATCTTGGTTTGTCAGCAACAATTCTTTCTACAGGAGAATTAACTGGTTCTGTAATAAATGGAATTCCTTTTAACTTAAAACTTGAAGGAAATCTAAAACGCAATATTGGAATTCATTTTTATGATATTGATGCAGATGTTGTTCGTTTTACAAAACTTATAGATTTTGACATTATTAAATTTTATTCTGGAAAAGTTGTTGGCGATTTTTGGATTAGAGGAACAAATAAGAATAGAAGTTTTGATGGAATGGTTATGCTTATTCCCGGAGAACTTTCGATGCCAGATTATTTTAAAACTCGAGCAAAAACAGATATTGTATATTTTAGTTTTGAAAAAAATAGAATTTTCACTCCAAAAACTAGATTTTATTTAAAAAAATCTCCAGTTGATATAACACTTAGTTTTCTTTTTAACGATTTGAAATTTGATTCGTTTAATGTTCTTGTCGAAACTATTGGTGACGCTTATATTCCTATAAATATAAATATTCCTCAAGTTCATATAAAAGGGAATGCTCAAGCTGATCTTGAAATTTCAGTTGAAGAAAAAAGTGCGACAGTTTTAGGTTCAATTGTTGTAAAAGATACAACTGCGGAATTTGGAAATTCCACAATTACAGATGTCGTAACAACTGTGAATCAATCAATAAACGAAGATTCTAAAATTTACGAAAAGCAATTTGATGTTGAAGTAATGCTTGATGTTACAATGCAAAGTCGTGTGCAAGTATTTTATAGCACATTTATTCGAGGGCTTGTTGTTCCAAATTCCAGAGTAACATTTGCGTATAATTCCGCGCAAGAAAATATGGCAATTGATGGAAGCGTTCCATTGAGAAGTGGCGAAATTATTTACTTAAATTCAAGTTTCTACATAAAAGAGGGACGAATAGATTTTTCGGATACAGATATTGGATTTGATCCTTATGTTACAATTCGTGCTGAAACTCGTGAACGTGATTCTCAAAATAACGATGTAACAATTTCGCTTTCGATTGACCATCAGCGAATTTCTGAATTAACTCCAAAACTTACTTCGTCGCCAGCAAAAAGCGAAAAAGATATTATGGAACTTTTAGGAAACTTTGTAACTGCAAGGTCTGAAAATGTAACTTCATTTATGCTTGCAACTGGAGATTATGCACTTCAAACTTTGCTTATCCGAAAAGTTGAGAATGCATTGCGTGATTTTTTGAATTTTGATATATTATCTATTCGTACAATGGTTGTACAGAATGCTTTGAAATATTCTATGGCTCAAAGTTCTGAGCAACAAGGAATTACTATAAGTAACTTTCTGGACAATACAACTGTTTATATTGGTAAGTACTTTGGGAATGCTTTATATGCCGATGCAATGTTAAGACTTGTTTATAATAAAAACCGCATAAGTGATGGTTCAACTTTGCAAGGTCTTATATTACAGCCTGAGATAGGATTTGAAATGGAATCTCCATTGGCAAAAATTCGCTGGAGTCTTGCACCAGATTTGTCTGATTTATCAAGGAATAATTTTGTAATTATTCCGTCTTTGACATTGTCTTGGAAATTTGATTTTTAAAAATTGGTTTTATTTAATATGGAGTCTTTATGAATTTTTTTCGCAAATTTTCTGTTCTTGCTTTTTTTGCTATTTTTGTCTGCTCTTCTTTTAACCTTTTTGCTCAAGATACAGAAGATGAAGATTGGTATTTAGATAAACCGATTACACAAATTACTTTTGACGGCTTAAAAACAGTTAAACGTTCTGATTTGAATGGTTTGATTGCTTCTTATGTTGGAAAAAATGTTCAAGATGCAATTTATGAACTTCTTGATCGACTTTATGGTCTTGAACTTTTTGACGATATAACTCCAATTGCTTCTCACGATAAAGGCAACGGAGTAATTCTTCAATTTGTGGTTGTAGAAAAACCTTTAATTGTTTCAATCAATTTTAGAGGAAATCGCAAAGTTCGAAATGCCCCTTTGAGAGATGCCATTTCAATAAAAGCTGGTGAAATCTTTTCTGAAACGACAGCGATTGCAGACGAAAGAGCAATTCGTAATTATTATCTTGAAAAAGGATATACAAATGTAAAAGTTTCATATTCAAAGCAAGAAACGGAAGATGGAATTATTGTTACTTTCAATATTAATGAGGGAAATAATTCTGTTATTACAGAAATAAGTTTTGAAGGAAATAAAATTTTTACTAGTAGAGTTCTTAAAAAGCAACTTAAATTGAAAGAAGTTGGATTAATTCACGATGGTGCGTTCCAAGAATCAACTCTCGAAAGCGATCGCCAATCTGTTCTTAAATATTATGCGGATCGTGGTTACATTGATGCTTCAATTCTTAATATTGATAGACAAATCACAGAAAATCCCAATAAAAATCGTTCTGAGATGCACATTATTTTTTATATAAGTGAAGGTGCTCAATATAAATTTGATGGAATTATATTTAATGGAAATTCTATTTTTTCATCTCAGCAACTTGAAGAGAAAGTTACATTGAAAAAAGGTGATATTTATAATCAGACAAAATTTTCAGAAAATCTTATGGCAATTACAGATTTGTATTACGAAAATGGATATACAGCAAATGGTTTTGTTCCATCTGTGAATAAAAATACAAACGATAGAACTGTTTCGATTACATTAAATATTGTCGAACGAGATAGAAGCCATGTGGAAAGCATTATTGTTCGGGGAAATCAAAAAACTAAAGAATATGTAATTACTCGTGAATTGCCGATTCAAGCTGGTGATGTTTTTTCAAAAACAAAACTTACTACAGGTTTAAGGAATTTATACAACCTTCAATATTTTGCATCTGTTTTTCCAGATATACAAGCAGGTTCAGAACCAAACTTGTTGAATCTAGTAATTAATGTTGAAGAACAAATGACAAACTCAATTGAATTTGGTTTGACATTTAGTGGTGTAACTGATCCAACAGAATTGCCTTTTGCATTATTTGCAAAATGGTCTAATTCGAATGTTGCAGGTTCTGGCAAAACAATTTCTGCAAGTACAACAATTTCTTCTAGCGAGCAATCTATTGCTTTAGGTTTTAATGAAAAATGGCTTGCTGGTTTACCAATCGAACTTGACGAATCGCTTTCTTTTTCTCATTCAAAACCAACTGCTCTTCGTCTAAAAGTAATGCCCGATGGTTCGATTAATACAGAAGATTACTATATGCAATTTGAATCTTGGACAACAAGTTTGAATTCTTCGGTTGGTCGTCGTTTTGTTTATGATTGGGCAATTTTGACTTTAACAGGTGGTCTTACAAATGTTCTTAGATCTTACATTTATGATGAAGATGTATATGTCCCTCTTGATACACAAATTTCAGAATATGCAAACACACTTGGTCTTGTAAATTCTCTTTGGGCAAAAGCATCTCTTGATGGCAGAGATATTAATTATGATCCATCAAAAGGTTGGTTTGTAAGTCAAACAGTTGGTTGGTATGGATTAACGCCTTGGGAAACAGATTTTTATGCAAGATTTGATACAAAACTTGAAGGCTATTTGACTTTGTTTAATATTCCAATTTCTGAAAAATATACATTTAAAATGATTTTTGCAGCACTTTCTTCTTTTTCGGTTCAACTTCCTGCTCCTGGCTCTGGAGTTAGTGATGCAAATAAACTTTATATTGATGGAATGTTTAATGCACGTGGTTGGACTAATATTTATAATACCGTAAAAGGAAAAGCAATGTGGTCTACCAATATTGAACTTCGTGTTCCAGTTGTTCCTGGAATTATTGCTATAGATGGTTTTTTTGATATTTGTGCAATAAAAGAATCTGGCAACAAATTTTTTACAGATCTAAAGGCGGAAGATTTTTATTTTAGTTTTGGTCCAGATTTTAGAATTTTGATGCCACAATTTCCTATGAGATTTATGTTCTGTAATACATTTAAAATCGAAAATAATCAAGTTCAATGGAAAGATACAATGAAGTTTGTTCTTTCGTTCAATCTTGTAAATAGATAATAATATTTGCTAAAAATTTAATAAAAACTTTGAAAATGCTTTAGACAAAGTTTTATTTTAAGATTTGCCTAGGTTGCGTTATGGAGGTTTAGAATGAAAATTTTTCGAAAAACATTTATTGTTTTAGGAATGCTTGTTTGTGGAATGTCAGCAATGTCAGCACAACAGCACATCACAAATTTTGGGATTGTAAATACTGAAAAAGTTTACAATCATTTTTACAGAAATTCTGCAGCAGTAAAAACTTATGACAAGAAAAAATCTGATATGCAAGCTGAGATTAACAAAAGGACACAAGAACTTCGTGATTTAAAAGAAAAAAAAGATCAGTTTGACGCAATTGGTGATACTAGTTCGTCTGAAAAAATTACACTTGAAATTAAAGAAAAAACTGAATATTTAAGAGATTTTACAACAACAAAAAATCTGGAATTGCAAAATCTTAAAAAAACACTTTCTGAATCAAATGAGTTTTATATTCAACTTTCTAGGATAATAAAAAAAGTTGCAGAAAACGAAGGTTTAAGTATGGTATTAAGTCTTCAAGGGGACAATGGAATTCTTTGGTATAGTCAGACTGTTGATATTACTGACAAAGTAATCAAAGAACTCGAAAAATAAAAAGCATGTCGCAACCTGAAAAACTGACTCCTTTAATGGAGCAGTATGTTAATATAAAAAAACAGCATCAAGAGGAAGTTTTATTTTTTCGTGTCGGCGATTTTTATGAAATGTTCTTTGATGATGCTATTATGGTTTCGCGTCTGCTTAATCTTACACTCACACATAGGGCAGAAAGTCCTATGTGTGGCGTTCCTTATCATGCATCAAAAATTTATATTGCCCGACTTTTACGTTTTGGAAAAAAAATTGCAATTTGTGAACAAGTTGGCGAAGTTGCTCCTGCTGGAGGATTGACAGAAAGAAAAGTCATTGAAATTATTACTCCGGGAACTGCTATTGAAACTGAATATCTTGAACAAGGAACAAACAATTTTTTGGCTTGTCTTAATATATATCATGGAAAAGCTGGATTTGCATTTATTGATGTAACAACTTCTGAGTTTAAAGCAACGAGTTGGAATGCATCTATGATGAATGAAAATTTTGCAAAAGAACTTGGTCGCTGTAATCCAAAAGAACTTCTTTTGCCACTTTCACTTAAAGAAAATCAAGTTGTAAAAGAAACACTTTCTCAAAATTCTGCAATTTCAGTTTCCTATTATCCAGATTGGCATTTTAACATTGAATCTTCATTTAAAAAATTAATCGAACAGTTTAAAACTACAAATCTAAATTCCTTTGGACTTACTGACCAATCTGCTGAAGTTATTCCTGCAGGCTTTCTTCTTGAATATCTTGAAAAAACTACTAATACTTGTGTTCCTCATATAAAGGGAATTTCGATTTATCACGATACAGAATATGTAATTATAGATGAATCAAGTCGTAAAAATCTTGAAATTATTTACAATCTTCGTGATGGTACAACTCAATATTCACTTCTTGATTGTATGAATTATACTTTGACCGCAATGGGCAATAGGCTTATAAGAACTTGGCTTTTATCTGCGCTATGTGATTTAAATAAAATTAATCGTCGTCAAAATCATGTTGAATTCCTTGTAAACAATCTTGATTTGCTTAAAGAACTTCGTGAACTTCTTGCACCAATTCTTGATGTTCAACGTCTTGCAAGTCGTATTGCAATGGAAAAAGCACATGCAAAAGATTTACAAGCACTACGTACAAGTCTTGAATATTGGATAAAAATTCGAATGCGATTGAATTCTGATATTGCAATTGTTCCTCTTGATAATGCTCGTTATATTTGCGATTTGATTTTTCAATCGATTCATGAAGATCCTGCAACTTCGCTTACAGAAGGCAGAATAATAAAATCTGGTTGGTCAAATGAACTTGATCATTATTACGATGTCCAATCAAATTTTAATAAAATTCTTGACGAATATTTAGAAGAAGAAAAAGCAAAAACTTCGATTCAGAATTTAAAGATTAAACATAATTCCGTGTCAGGATATGTTCTTGAAGTTACAAAAGGAAAACTTGGAAATGTTCCGAGTCATTTTATTATGCGACGTTCGCTTTTGAATGCAGAACGTTATACTACTGAACGACTTCAGGAACTTGAACAAGAACTTAATAATGCTTCTTCAAAAATTGTAGAAACTGAAAAATCTTTATTCATTGAAATTAGAAAAAAACTTTCGGAATATGTTCCATATCTTATGGAACTTAGCAATGAAATTGCATATGTTGATGTAATTGAATCTTTTGCGCATGCAGCAATTCTTAACAGATGGATTAAACCTATTGTCAATGATTCACTTGAATTTTCAGTTACAGATGCAAGACATCCAGTTGTAGAAAAACATTTGGCAAGCGGCCAATTTGTTCCTAATTCAATTGAAATTAGCGCAGAAAAAAATGCTGTTTCGTTTGCATTAATTACTGGTCCAAATATGGCTGGTAAATCGACTTATCTAAGACAAAGTGCTTTGATTTCTCTTATGGCACAAACAGGTTCTTTTATTCCAGCTACGAATGCAAAAATTGGTTTTGTTGATAAAATATTTTGTCGTGTTGGTGCTTCTGATAATCTTGCTCGCGGAGAGTCAACATTTTTGGTGGAAATGTCTGAAACTGCTTTGATTTTGAAATCTAGTACGCAAAGGTCTTTAATTATTATGGATGAAGTTGGGCGTGGAACTTCAACAGAAGATGGACTTTCAATTGCTTGGGCAGTTAGTGAATATTTATTAAATTCGATTCAATGTCGTACACTTTTTGCAACTCATTATCATGAACTTACAAGAATTACAAATGATAAATTAAAACTTCTTTGTATGGATGTAAAAGAAACTGGTAACGACATAATTTTTTTGCGTAAAATCAAAAATGGTGCTGCAGAAAATTCCTACGGAATTCATGTTGCACAACTTGCAGGAATTCCAGAATGCGTAATTGAAAGAGCAAATTCTATTCTTGAGCAAATCCAGAATAAAGCAAAAGAAAATCAAATCGATATAGAGAAAATCAAATCTTTAGAAAATCTATCAAAAGTCCAATTGTCAGATAAAAACGAAAACCAACCACAAATTAATTCGCCTGGGCTTTTTAGCGATGAAGAAATTATTCTTGATGAAATTCTTTCTTGTGATATTGATAATATTACACCGATGAATGCAATGTCGCTTATCTCTCGTTGGAAAAAATCTCTTTCTGGAAGATAAAAAGCGGTTGCAACACTTTAGTGTTGCGCCACTTTAGTGGCGGCGACAATTTAGTGACTTCGCCATTTTAGCGACCGCTTTTAAACGTTCGCCGAAATTTCATTTTTTTTATAAAAAAAATTAATAAAAATG
>CAZOTD010000051.1:0-10774 GCA_964582685.1 uncultured Treponema sp.
GGTGCTTATCAAAATCGTCTTGAAAAAACAATTGTTGGACTTGATATTGGTGCAGAAAATCTTCAGGCTTCTGAATCGCGTATTCGTGATACAGACATGGCTTCTGAAATGGTTGACTTTACAAAGAATCAAGTTCTTTCACAAGCTGGAACAGCAATGCTGGCTCAGGCAAATCAACAGTCACAAACTGTTCTTTCTCTTCTTCGCTAGTTAAGTCAGCACAGATTAAAAAAAGTTGTAAAAAAAGCCACTTAAAAGTTGGAAACAATTTTTAAGTGGCTTTTTTTTATTCAATTTCCTGCATTAAGCATTTTTATTTTTTCACTAAAAATTAAAATTGTTATTGGCAAATTTTTCAAAATAATAATGAAATTAAAAAACTTGCCTTTTTTTGAAAATCTAATTACTATATATCTAGTTTGCGTTGCAAACATTTGTGCTAAATCATAATTTTAAAAAATATTTTTCTAGTTGAAAATTAGGAGATTGTCATATGGAAGAAGAAATAAAAAAAATTGAATGGGACGATTCATATTTACTTGATGTTCCAGAAATTGATATGCAGCATAAAAAATTAATTTCTATTGCAAATCAATTTTATGATGTCATTAATGGTGATGAAACGGATTATAAAATTAAAATGTCTGGAATTATAAAAAAATTGACAGATTATACTGAATATCATTTTACAAATGAAGAAGAACTTCAACAAAAAATAGGATATACAGGTTATCCCGCTCATAAACAAGCTCATGACTATTTTATAAAAGAAGTTGGATTTCAGATTCAAAAACTTTCTGATAATGACAAATCTAGCCTTCTTGGTTTTTATAAATATATGGTCAATTGGATTTTGACTCATGTTGCAAAGGCTGACAAAGTTTGGGCTAATTTTTTAAAACAAAAATAGTCGGGTTTGAGTTTTTTTTCCACCTTGAAGAATCAAAGATTTGATTATTTTAAGGTGGATTTTTTTTGCCCTTGAAACTTCAAGATAAAAGCAATACGATATTTGTAAGTGGGGGAAACGCAATGATAAAAAAACAAGAATGGTTTGAAAGCGAAGAATTCTGGAAAAACTATGGTCCAATTATGTTTGACGGAAGTCATTGGGCACAAGCACCTGGAATTGCTGAGGCAATTTGTAAAATTGCAGGTTTATCAGAAGGTAGTTCAATCCTTGATGCAGGATGTGGTCCAGGAAGAGTTTCTGTTGAATTTGCATTAAAAGGACTTGATGTTACTGGCGTTGACTTAATTCAATCTGAACTTGATGCTGCAAAAGAAACTGCCGATGATGAAAATGTTAAACTCAATCTTATAAAAGCAGATCTTAGAGATTTTACAACAGATAAAAAATTTGACTGTGCTGTAAATCTTTACACTTCATTTGGTTACTGTGATTCAATTGAAGACGATTTAAAAATCATAAAAAGAATATCTGACACAATTAAAGAAAATGGTTTTTTTATTATGGAATGTACGAGTCGCGAAATTGCTATTCAATATTTTACAGAAGGCGAATGGTTTGAACGTGCCGGAAAAACTGTACTCACAAAATTTTCTGTTGAAGGTGCTTGGGAAGGTTTGCGTTCAAAATGGATTTTAATTGACAATAACACAGGCAGAAGAATTGAACACGAATTTGTTCAGCGACTTTATTCTGCAATTGAATTAAAACGAATGATGCTTGCAAGTGGTTTTAAAACTGCGGAAATATATGGTGATTTTAATTTTTCTCCATACAATCAAAATGCAAAAACTATGGTAATTGTTGCCAGAAAATAATCGCGAATTAAAAAATGAAAAAAACAAATGCCATGAGAATTCTCGAAAAACTTAACATTCCCTACGAAGTGACAGAATATAAAGATGACACTGAGCATAAACTAGAACATGGTGCTGCTTTAATGACAGCAAAAAAACTTGGAGTAAATCCTGAACAAGTTTTTAAAACAATTGTTTTCAAATCTGATACAAAAGAAGTGTTAGTTTTTTGTCAGTCAGCACTTTCTGAAATTAATTTAAAAAAAGCCCGCACAATTGCTGGCGTAAAAGAACTTGCTCCAGTCAAAGAAGAAGAACTTTTAAGTTTGACAGGTTATGTGCGTGGTGGTTGTTCTCCATTAGGAATGAAAAAACTATACAGAACTTTTATTGACAAAAGTGCAATGTTGCAACCGTTAATTTGTATAAGTGCTGGCGTTCGTGGTATGCAATTAAAATTACGACCACTAGATTTAGTAAATGTTCTAAACGCACAACTTTGCGATTTAGTTCTTGAAAAATGATGTATTTAAATTTTATTAAATATAGTTTTCTTTGTTGGCTTTTAATTCAAGCCATTGATAAGCCGAAAAGTTTTTGTAAAATTTAGTTGCTCCATTGTTTGCGTTGCTAAGTTCTGGTACGCTAAAAATATTGTCAAGCACGAGAATTCCTGCTCCTGTAGAAACAGCTTTTTTTGAAAATGTCGCACTTGTAACTGTTGAAGTCGGATTCCATTCGTAAGGCCAAAGATACACAATTTTTTCTTGAATGTATTTTACAAGTTTTTGTGAATATTCTTTTTCAATTCCACCGACGTATACAACTTCAAGATTTAAAGTATTAACAAGAAATGCAATATTTTGAGCAAGTTCTTTAAAAATCGGAGTAATACTTGAACTTGAAAGTTGCTCAATAGAATTTGTCGAAGTTACAAATTGATTTTGGCTTGAAGGTTTCCACATCATACTGCGAAATTCTCCTGCTGTAAAATTTGTTCCGTGGTAAATTTTTCCGTTAAGAACAAATCCAAAGCCAACAGAAATATTTAATGGCGATTTTTTTATTGGTTGTTGCGGACGATGTTGAACAAGAACATACATCATATTTTTTTCTGCAGTTGAGGTTCGCCAAATTAATTTTTCTGTATAACAACAGCAACGAGCATCATTGTCAAAAAAAACAGGAAGTTTTGTAATTTCTTGTGCAAGTTTTATAAAATTAAGTGGTTGATAAATCATCAGCGGAATTGATTGAATAATTCTTCCTTGTTCTAAATCAATGAGTGCCGGAAGTCCAACTCCGATTCCGATAAGATTGAGTTTTTCGGAACGTGCTTTTTTTTGGATAATTGAAAACGCCTTTTTAAAAAATCCTATAAGTCCAATTTGGCTGTATTGTTCAGGTTCAATATTTTCTGAATATTCAAAAATATTTTCGCCATTTAGATTTATGATTGAACAGAAAAAATTACGAGGATTAATTTCAATTCCACCAACAAAAGCAAAATTAAGATTTAGCTCAAGAAAAACTGGTTTTCTGCCACCGTGAGGACCAGATTCGCCAGACTCCGCTTCGTGTATGATTTTTAATTCGGTTAAGTCCGAAGTGATTTTTGAAACTGTAGATTTATCCATTCCAAGTCGAGTTGCAATTTCAACACGACTGATTTTTTTTTCAAGCCAGATTATGCGAAGAATGCGTGAAATATTAATTTCTGACAGTGAATTTAAAACTTTCATAATTGTATTTTATTTTAGTTTATTGATTTTTTCAACTAATGGCAATTTGTATATCAATTTGTTTTTTTTAGATTACTTTTGATAAATTTATTTTTTTACTACTTGAGCATAATTGCAGTAAGTATATGTTCAACTTTTGATTTTGTGCGCCTAAAAGAACAAAGCTCATTTGATTCAATTGTACATTTATTAACACAAAAAATATTGTCTTTCAAAATTCCCGCTTGTTCCAAAGTAAATTGAATTGCGGTTTGTAAATCAAGAAAGTATTTTTTATCATCTTTTGGTAAAAATATTTTTTCGATTGGAAAATTATTTTGAAATTCAGGAATTAAATCTTTTCCAACTTCATAACAATTTTTGCAAGCACAAGGTCCAATTGTTATCAAGATATTTTGTGGCTTTGAGCCATATTCACGAGCCATAGCTTCAATTGTTTTTTTTGCAATTAATTTACTAGTTCCTTTCCAACCACTGTGGCACAATCCAATTGCTTGATTAACGAAATCAAGAAAATATACAGGGACGCAATCGGCTTCAAAAGAACATAACAAAAGCTTTTTTCTGTTTGTAATAATTCCATCATAGTTCGTTATTTTTGTAGGAAATAAAACTCCTTCGCCATAATTTTCTTCTGTAACAACACGAACGCAATTTGTGTGAGTTTGATTTGTTGTACAAATTTGATTTTCTGAAATGTTGAGAATGTTTGCAAGTTTTTTATAATTTTCTAACCAATTTGCATTTCCGTATTTCCAAGAAAAAATTTTGTTTGAAGTATAAAATGCTTTTACAAGTTTTGTTTTTTCGAATGATTCGATAAAATGAATATTTGAAGAAAATTCAATATTAGAATTTAACTTTGTTTTTTTATATTCAATTGTTTTTGCAAGTTTGTAAGCGTTCGTGTAAAAAACTTTTTCCATTTCATCTGGCAAAAGTTGATTAAGAGTTTCAAGATTGTTCATCACTTTTTCAAGTGAAGAATGGCAACCAAATATAACTTCTGTATATCCGACTTCGCGCAATTGCTTTGCTTCTTTGTTTTCTATTTGATTTACTGCTTTGATAAATTCCTGACTTAAAAGAAGTTTTCGTTTTTCTTCTGAGAGTAATGGAAATTTTAAATTCATTACTTGAAGATATTCTGGTTTAAATTGAATTAATTCTGCAGAAAATAAAATCAATTCATACAAAGATTTGTTCATAGACGCTGCCATAGTTTGTGTCATTCCAGAAATACGAGAATTGATTTCGACTATGTACCATTTGTCTTTTGAAAAAAGTAAATCAATTTGTGTAATTCCAGAAAATTCAAGTAATTTGGCAAGTCGCAAAATTTCTTTTTGCAATTCCGAAATTTTAAATGTCGGATTTTCCACAGGTCCTAGTTTTACATTTTGTTTTGGGCTTGTAAGACCAAATTGATTTGTGCTATTAATCAGCGGAGGAGTTATTGTGTAATTTCCATTTGTTCCGTACACTTCAATTCCAAATGACAAACCATCAATAAATTCTTCGACAATTCTATCGCCATTATTTTTTTTAGATTTTAAAATATGGATTGCTTCTTCATAAGTTGAAGCGACGTCCATTCCAAAAGAAGAAAGTCCAAAAGTATCTTTTATTACAAGTGGCAATTTGAGTTTTCGTATTTGGGAAAAAACAAAATTTCTGTAAACATTTTCTGCTAGCATAAGACGATTGCGTTGTGCAAAAAACATTTCGTGATGAACATAAACTGCTGGCGCACAATTAAAATTATTTTGAACAAGAAAATTATGCGTTTTATTTTTGTCAAAACAAATTTCTGCTGTATGAGAATTATGGCAAATTGTTTTAATATTTTTGCTTTGTAAAATTTCTGCAATCATTGAATCTTTTATCGAAAGCCAATCAAAAGGTTGTATCCAATAAGTAACAGCAATTGCAATATCTGGTTTTTGCAAAATGATTATATCGGCAATTTTTTGAATATCAGAATTTTCTTCTTCGATAAAAATAAATTTTACATTGTTCGTTTTTTCGCTTTTAAGGTTTTCTAAATTTTTGCAATTATTGTATTCGTTGCAAGAATAATTGTTGCGACCGTCAAAGTCATCGCAAAGAAACATTCCTGGCCTTTGCATTACAACTGTAAAATCAAATTCTGGATATTTTTCTTTAAGCAATTTCCATTGGTTTTGACAAGATGGAAGCATCGAAAATTGTAATTCACTTTTGTTGTGATTTGAATTTGTTGAATAAAAAACGATTTTCATAAATTACTTTTCAAAATAAGAATCAAATTCATCTTTATCGTCTTCATCGTCGTTTGAAGCAATTTTATTTTTCTGTTTTGGCTTTTGCTTGTATTGCGGATTTGCATTTTTTATATCTTGAAAATCATTAAAATCTTCTGGCGGAGATTTTGGAATAATTAACGCTCCGACCAAATAAATCCAAAATCCCCAACTTCCTAGAAAAAATAATATCACAAATAAAAGCCGAATGAATGTTGGATCAATGTCAAAATATTCTCCAATTCCTCCACAAGTTCCTGTAAAAATTTTATTTGCGGTTGATTTATATAATCGTTTTTTCATTTTTGAAATCTCCAAATTTTAAAAAAGTATTTTTACATCTCCCATCTTAGTGTTTATTTGACAATGATTTTTTTTATTTTTATCTGCGAATGTTTGATAAAAATTTTTTATAATTTTAGAACCAAACTGAATAGTTCCAATTTTCACATTTGAATCAAAAGAATAAGAATGTTGATTTTCTCGATTTAGAATTTTTATATTTCCCATTGTGCAATCAATTTTTGAATATCCTTTAAAACTTCCTGCAAGAATTATATTTCCCATTAGACAATTAATGTTAGACGCATGCGAAGTTAAACCGTCAACTGAAAGTTTTGCGGCGGATACATCTATCATTGCCCGCTTTACATTTAGCGAAATAGGTTTTGTCCAAAGTTCTCCGGCACTCAAAAAAAGTTTTAAGTTTTCAAGTTGAGTTTTTTGTGGAATTGTAATTAAAACTCGTGGACAATATTTATTGCGAATTGCATTTTCATATCTTTTAATATCTGTCGGAATTTTTTTGTTTTCAATAATTAGCGTTCCTTCTGTATTTAGTTCGCAACGAAAATCTTCTTTTGAAATTCCTTTTGCTTCGATTTTATAAGTTGTTCCTGTTTTTATTACAAATTGTCCTGCACCAACAACAACTCCCAGATTTTTTATATCTGCATTTTCGAAATCGAATTCAAGTTTTTCGTTATACATCATTTCATTGTTCATTTTTTTATAATTCCATTTAAAATATTTTTGTCAAAAATTTTGATAAATCTAATTAACTTGATTAATAATTTTTCCATTTAAAAACGAACGAAGATTTTCGACTGCAATACTAAGCAATCGTGTTCGAGTTTCTTTTGCAGCCCAAGCAACATGTGGTGTAATAATACAATTTGGTGCATTAAGAAGAGGACAATCTTTTGCCATCGGTTCAATACAAAGAACATCGGCAGCATAGCCTGCGAGTTGTCCTTTATCAAGGGCTTTTCGAACTTCACTTTCGTTGACAAGTGCGCCACGTGCCGTATTTACAAGCAATGCACCTTTTTTAATTTTTAAAATTGAATCATGATTGATAAGATTTGCATTGTCTTTTGTAAGCGGACAATGTAGCGAAATAATTTCACTTTTAGAAAGCAAGTCTTCAAGTGAAACTTCTATAACTTTTTCATAATCTTTTGCTTGGCAATTATATTCTTCAATTTTTGATTTTGTTCTTGTGTTTACAATTACATTCATTCCAAAAGCCGAAGCGATGCGAGCAACTGTTTGGCCGATTGAACCAAATCCGATAATTCCAATTGTTTTATTAGAAAGTTCAGTCAAAGGTTCTTTCCAATAGCAAAAGTCAAGCGATGAAATCCAATCTCCTGCCATTACTGATTTTGAATGTAATGTAACTTTGTTTGTAAATTCCAAAATTAGAGCAAAAACTGCTTGGGCAACTGCTTGTGTGCTATACGATGGAATGTTTGTTACAACAATTCCAAAATCACAAGCCGCTTCAATATCTATAACATTGTAACCAGTTGCGAGAACTCCGATGTATTTTAATTTTTTGCATTGTGAAAGAATTTGTCGAGTTAAATTTACTTTATTGAGAAGAACAATGTCGGCATCTAAAATTCGCTCAAGGATTAATTCAGAAGGCGTTCTTGGATAATAAATTACTTGTCCAAATTCCTTAAAAACATCATAAGAAAGATCTCCAGGATTTAAAGCATGTCCATCTAAGATTACGATTTTCATTAGACAAAGTATAAGGTAAAAAAGAAAAATAATAAAGTAATAATAAAGGAAGAAAATGAAGCATATAAAACGAATGTTTAAAAGCGGCCACTAAAATGGCACAGTCACTAAAATGGTGTTGCCACTTTAGTGGAGTAGTCACTTTAGTGACACAATCGCTTTTATTTTCAAGTTTGTCGTGCGAACTTGCTTATCAACGGTGTGCCTTCGTGCATGAAAACGCCACTTTGCAAATTTGGAACCGACAGCGAGCACGTATTCGTAACGAGTGCGTTATAGGCGCACGAAGTTTCTAGCGGTGCGACGCTTCTAGTCTAACTTGCTTGTGCTGGTTTTTAAGGAATGAATTTAAATTTTGGAATGAAAAATGTTTTTAAGTTTTTTGTTTTTGGCAAAAAAAAATCCCGACTTTCTTATTTAGAAAATCGGGATAAAATTTTCTTAATTTTTTTAAAGTAATATTAAAGTCGTTCGTTTGGAACTTCTTTTGCACTCATTCCCATAACGGCTTTAATTTTACTGCCGTCTTTGAGCATATCAACTGGAATAACAGCGGCATCGATACGATTGCCATCAACTTCGATGTAATCGATTCCTTTGTTAATATGTTGCGGATTCTGAACTTCAATATCGAGATTCATTGTGCGCCAACGACGTTGAACAGAAAAGCCGTCCCAAGTTTTTGGTAAACATGGATCAATAAGAAGTCCATCATATTGAGGGCGGATACCAAGAATGTATTGTGTTATTGAATAATAGTTCCAAGTTGCAGCACCAGAGAGCCAAGAAACACGACAGTTACCGGCACGAGGGCTGTATGTTGAATAAGTTGTTTGTCCAACAACATAAGGTTCTGACTGACGGATTTCTGCACGGTCATTAAATGAAGCAGGAAGCGACGCTTTGCAATATTCAAATGCACGATCACCATTGCCCATCAGAGTTTCTGCAATAACGCCCCAGCCTTGAGTATGATTGAAAATACCTGCATTTTCTTTAATACCAGCATTGAATACAACACAACTCATCGTTCCACGAGGTGCTTTTACAAATGATGGTGCACAAAGCATAAGTCCATAAGGTGTTGCAAGTTTTTCTTTTACAGTTTCAAGACATTTTTTTGCTTGTTCTGGAGTTGCCGCATTGCTCAATACAGCCCAAACTTGTGTATTAAAGTAAACTTGACCTTCTTCCATTGTCTTAGTTCCATAAACTTGACCGCTTTCTGTAATTGCCCAAATGAACCATTCGCCGTCCCAGCATTTAGCTTGAATTGCTTTGTCAAGTTTGTCGCGTTCAATCAAAGCCCATTCACTTTCAGCCTTATTTCCAAGACGAGTAGAAATATCAGAATATGTTGTAAGTCCAAGTCGAAGTTGGAATGCGACAAATAAACTTTGCCCTTTATATCCTAGTTTAAGACAATCATTCCAGTCAGCAAGAAGACCACAAGGAAGTCCGTCAGCTCCCATCCTTTCGAGATTGAATAAGAGTGCTTGCTTTAAATGCTGGTAAACGGTTGCTTCGCCTTCATCTCCATAAGGAACGATTTTATTAAGAAAGTCCCATTTTCCTGTTTCTGCAATAAATGCTGGAACAGAGTTAAAAAACCACAAACAGTCATCTGAACGGAATTCTTCTGGAGCTGGGCATTTTTCGTGTCCTGGATTATGATCTTTTGTAATTACAGGAATTGCACCGCCGCATTTAACTTGCCCAGAAAGCATACGAACAAGACGTTCTTCTGCTTCTTCTGGAATTGCTGCTGCAACGCCAAGAATATCTTGAACAGAATCTCTAAATCCAAGTCCATCTCGTTCTCCATTGTAAATTAGAGAGGCAGCGCGACTCCAAGCAAATGTAATAAGACAGTTATAAAGTCCCCAAACATTTACTGTGTGGTTAATATCTTCGTCTGGAGTTTTTGCAACAAATGAACCAAGTCGTGCATGCCAAGTTTCTTTAATCTTTTTAAGTTCTTCATCTGCACGAGCAAGATTTCCAAATTCTTTGACAATAGGTTGGCCTGTTACCCAAGCATCTCCAATTCCGAACATAACAAGAATCTCTTTTGATTCTCCAGGATTAAGATTAATTTCTGTTTGAACAGAACCACAAATATTGTCGCCGTATGCACAAGAGTTTGTACATTTTCCGTTTTTGACAGCATCTGGATGTTCGTAGTTTCCGTATGTTCCAAGAAAAGCTTCACGACTTGTATCAAATCCTGTTAAAGGAGATTCGCAAAGTGCCATCCAAGAATGCATTCCCTGCTCACCAAAATCTGCGTTTGGAAATTGTTTGTAAAGATTATCATGGATTGCAAAACGAAGCATATTATCGCGTTGTTCACCTTTTGCAATAAAAATGGAATATTGCAAATTAACTTGATCTTGTTCTGTGCTCCATTGATTTGTAAGTTCACAATATGTAAAAGCAGAAAGTTTTCTTGGTTTTGAACCTGTATTAGTTACTTTAAGACGCCAATATTCAAAGTTTTGATTGAGAGGAACATAGTACAATGCTTGTGATTTTATGTCTGAATATTCAGATGTAATTTTTGTGTAGGCAGTTCCGTGACGACATTCTGATTTGTATTGGTCAAGAGGTTTTCCAACAGGTTGCCAAGAAGCAGACCAAAAGTCACCAGAATCATTATCACGCAAATAAAAGTAACGACCTGGCTGATCCATTGGAACAGCATTAAATCGCAAACGCATAAAGCGTCCTTGAGCACCCGATTTATAAAATCCATATCCACCGGCATTGTTTGTAATAATAGCTCCATAAACTGTTGAACCAAGATAGTTGCTCCAGCTTGTCGGAGTATCCGGACGTGTGATTACGTACTCTTTTGCATCGTCATCAAAATAACCATATTTCATATTAAAATCCTTATTTTCTGGAAGAATTTTTGTTCTTCCAGAAGTTATTTGACTGTTTAAATTAATA
>CAZOTD010000052.1:0-10706 GCA_964582685.1 uncultured Treponema sp.
ATATAACATCATTTTATGAACAATTTTTTTTATAAAACAATCGCAGTAATTCTTTTTTCTATTTCATTTGTAGCGTGTAGCAACAAAACAAAAAATCAAATTTCTGGAGATTTTTTGCAAAATCAAATTATTACAACTCACAAATGGTACTATATAAATGCAAACGGGTTCGAAAATGTTTCTTCTCCAGACAAAGCACCAAAAGTAATAAAAAAACCTTACACAGAAAGTTTGCGTATTTCTGGAATTGGACAAACTGCAGAAATTGATAATCTCCAAGGAAATGCACCTAAAGCGTATGCTATTGTAAATCATTTAGGAATTTTAGAATTCGATCAAGAAAATGTAATTGTTCATACTGACAAATTTATTTTCCAAGATTTCACTACAGACGGAATTGTTTTTCTAAATGGGAATCCCGTTTTTTCGCTTTACAAGGATTCTTTTTTTAACAATTCACTTTCAAGCAATTATTCATCACATCCTGATTTGCAAAACACTTCTGTTCTCGTACAATTCGACACAAAAGCAAACGCTTTTTTTCCAATTATAAATACAACTTCTCTTAACTTAAATTCTTCTTCCCAAGTAACAGATTATTTTTGGAATGGGAATTATTGGTATTATTGCATTAAAGATTCAAAAGAAAACAAAACGGAATTTTCATATATAAAATGGAAGCCGAACGCTGCCCTTTTGTCAATTCTCCCAAACGATTCAAAAATTGACGAAGAAACAAAAATAGATAAAAATACAAAACTCGAAGTACAATCTTCAACTGAAGAAGAATTCAGACGCGTAAAAGAAATAAAAAATTTTTCTAATGCACCAGAACGAGTAAAAAAACTTTTAACTTATCTTCCAAAGGATTTTCCATTTTTAATTTCTGTAAAAACTGCTGGCGGTCCTTCCCCTAGAATTTTTGAAAATCAAATCGAAGAATTGCAAGAAGCACAAGGAATTGTTCAAATTTCTGACACTTGGGTTAGTGCAATATTTGAAGATGGAACTATGTATTTTTCTGGTGCACTTTTTGGGAAAAGAATTCTTAATAATTCAAAGCCAATCGCACTAAGACTTCCAAAATTACCAACCAATTTTGTTTACACCGATTTTGGAATTTCTGGAAATACGCTTTATGTTGCTTGGGAAGAATCAATTTTTTATGAAACAGGAAGATGCGGGTTTTTAAGCGTTGATTTAAGTAAAGTCCTTTACAATGAATAGTTTTCAAAAACTTTACAAGTCCTAAAATTTTTAAAATTCAAAACTTGTAAAGTCAGATTTTGAAAAACAAAATTAATTAAATTCCGATAAAATGTGAATTAATTTTATCTTCAACATATTTTACAAAATCATCAAGCTTAAAAGTTTCTTGTGGCTTTTTGCTTGAAAATCTGTAACGACAAGTCACAGTTCCAGCATCTTTTTCGTTTTGGCCAACAACAAGAATATATGGAGTTCTATGTTCCGTAGAAATATTTTTAATCTTACTTTTCATATTGTCGTCATCAAGATATGCATTTGAACGAATGTCGTGTGAAAGAAGTGTTTCATTTACTTGACACGCATAATCATCAAATTCATTTGAAACTGGAACTACTGCAACTTGCTCAAAAGCAAGCCAAGTAGGAAATGCTCCAGCAAAATTTTCAATAAGAATTCCAATAAAGCGCTCAAAAGAACCAAGAATTGCGCGATGCAACATTACAGGATGATGCTTTTGATTATCGGCACCAATGTAAGTTGCATCAAGTCGTTCAGGTCCAGGCAACTGAAAGTCCGCTTGAATTGTACCGCATTGCCATTCTCTTCCAAGACAATCATAAAGTTTAAATTCAAGTTTTGGTCCATAAAAAGCACCTTCCCCTGGTTGAATTTCAAATTTAAGACCTGCTTCGTGGCAAGCATCAGAGAGTGCTTTTTCTGCACGCTGCCAAGTTTCTAAATCACCTACATGGTCATCTGGCATCGTAGAAAATTTTACAACAAGTTCATCAAAGCCAAAATCATGATAAACGCTTTTCAAAAGTTTACAGAACTTTGCAACTTCTGAACCAACTTGTTCTTCTGTGCAAAGAATATGTGCATCATCTTGAACAAAACCACGAACGCGCATAACTCCATGCAAAGTTCCACTTGGTTCATTACGAACATCATGTCCAAATTCTGCAAGGCGCAAAGGAAGATCTTTATATGAACGCTGACGACTTTTAAAAATTTCAAGCGCACCGGGACAATTCATAGGTTTGATTGCAAAAAGGCGTTTTTCAGATTCTGTGATAAACATATTTTTTTGATAATGTTCCCAGTGTCCTGAACGTTCCCACAACGAGCGTGGCATAATCGCAGGAGTATTGACTTCTTGATAACCATCACGGCGAACCATTTTTCGCATATAATCTTGTATTGTTGTATAAATTGTCCAACCGTTTGGATGCCAAAATACTTGACCTGGATTTTCTGTATCGACATGGAACAAATCCATTTCAACACCAAGTTTTCGGTGATCACGTTTTTCTGCTTCTACAAGCATAGCAAGATAATCTTTTAAATCATTTGGCTTTGCAAAACATAATGCATAAATACGAGTTAATTGAGTTTTATTTGAATCACCGCGCCAATAAGCACCAGCAATTTTATCAAGTTTAAAAGCTTGTGCGTTAATTTCTCTTGTATTTGAAACATGTGGACCACGACACAAATCGAGATAACCATCTTGTTCGTATGTTGTAATTGTTTCATCAATCGGGAGTTCATTAATAAGTTCAAGTTTATATGGCTCCGTAGCAAAAAGTTTAAGTGCTTCGTCTTTTGAAACTTCCTTTCTTATAAAGTCGTGATTTCCAGCAAGAATTCTTCTCATTTCTTTTTCGATTGCAGGAAAGTCATTGTCAGAAATTTTTGTAGTTCCAAAATCAAAATCATAATAAAAACCGTTATCGATGGCAGGACCAATTGCGATTTTAGTTTCAGGAAATAAATGTAAAACCGCTTCTGCCATAACATGCGCACAACTGTGGCGAATTGTTTGTAAATGTTCATCAAGAGCCATAAAAAATCCTTACCTTCTAAATGTAATTAGTACAAGATATATTTCAAGGGAAAAATTGTCAATTCCTTTTGACTTTCCTTTTGAAAATCTAATTTCTATTGCGTTCCTGCCAAGCGTTCCTTTAACTTTTCAGCAAAATCGACTATAATACATAACATGGCAAAATATCTTGTTTACGAATCAGCACCAGAAGGAACTCCAGTTTCTGGATTTGTTCATCTTCATGTGCACTCAGATTTTTCACTACTTGACAGTTGTGCAACTGTTGACTCACTTGTAGCAAAGGCAAAAAAACTTAATATGCCAGCACTTGCTCTTACTGACCACGGAAATATGTTTGGTGCGCTTTACTTTGAAAAACTATGTCATACCAACGGAATTAATCCAATTATTGGAGAAGAATTTTATGTTGCTTATGGAAGCCACACAGAAAAAAATGATGTTCCTTATTCACGCAAAGGTGAAGATGGAGAACGACATGCTCATTATTTTCACCTAATACTTCTTTGCGAAAATCAAAAAGGTTATGAAAACATTTCTTGGCTTTCAAGTCGAGCATTCTGTGATGAAAATTCTTTGTATTATGGCAAGCCTCGTATTGACTTTGAACTTCTCGAACAATATCACGAAGGTCTAATCTGTTGTTCTGCATGTATTGCTGGAGAACTTCCTCAACTTCTTCTTGCAGGAAAAGATGAAGAAGCAAAAGCACTTGCACTAAAATACAAAAACCTTTTTGGTCCCGATCATTATTATATTGAAATTCAAGACCATGGACTTGAAGATCAAAAGTTCGTAAATAAAAAACTTATTGCTTTAGCACACGAATTAGACATTCCTCTTGTTGCCACAAATGATGTCCACTACATCGAAAAAGAAGATGCTGAAGCACAAGATGCTCTTCGTTGCATTGGTTTTAAAAAACTTTTAACACAACCGCATCAAACAATGGGCGGCACTGGAAACGATAATTGGTATTTTAAAACCGAAGATGAAATGCGAGCAATTTTTCCTGAATGTCCAGAAGCAATTGACAATACGATAAAAATTGCAAATATGTGCAATTTAAAAATCAAGGAATATAAAACTTCTGAATTAAAAGATTGTCTTCCTCGATTTGAACTTCCAAAAGAATTTCAAACTCATGCAGATGATTATCAAGCAGATCAAAATGAATATGTTCGCTATATTGTTGAAGAAGGTCTTAAAAAACGTTACAAAGAAATCACGCCAGAAATTCGAGAACGTGTTGAATATGAACTTGGAATTATTTTTCAAATGGGATTTTCTGGATATTTTCTTATTGTTTGGGAATTTATCAATTGGGCAAAATCAACTTATGACAATATAAATAATTGTCCTAAACCTTATATTCCAATTGGACCAGGTCGTGGGTCTGGAGCAGGTTCACTTGTTGCTTACGCAATGACAATCACAGACATTGATCCGTTCCGATTTGGATTAATCTTTGAACGTTTTCTAAATCCTGAACGTATATCAATGCCGGATTTTGATATTGATATGGATTTCGATTATCGCCAAGATATTATTCAACATACTCGCAAACTTTATGGTGAAGAATGTGTCGGGCATATCGTAACTTTTGGAACTCTCAAACCTAAAAACTGCCTTGCCGATGTTGGAAGAGTTTTGGACATTCCTTTAAGCGAAGTAAATATGCTAAAGAAATGTATTCCAAATTCTTTAGATGCAAAACTAATAGATGCATTTAGCCCTCCAACAGAAAAAATTCCAGATGGCGGACAACTCATTCCATACAAAGACGATCCGCGTTATCAACGCCTTTTTAAACTTGCATTCAAACTTGAAGGTATAAAACGAAATACTGGACTTCATGCTTCGGGAATGGTTATCGGACTAACAAATCTTCCTAATTGGGCACCAGTTTTTAAGGATCCGAAAACTGGTGAAGTTGGCGTACAATACACAATGGATATTATCGAACCTTGTGGACTTGTAAAATTTGATTATCTTGGTTTAAAAACTCTTTCTCTTATTCGTTATACAGAAGATATTGTTAACAAACATAAAAAACCAGACGAACCAAAATTGATTACAGCAAAAGTCAGCGAAACTGACGAAAAAACTTTTGACTTATTTAAAAAAGGAGATTCGATTGCCGTATTCCAGTTTGAAAGTCCTGGAATGCAAAAAATTCTTCGACAATTCCAACCAGAAAAACTTGAAGACTTAGTTGCCTTGAATGCACTTTATCGTCCAGGTCCTATGGACTGTATTCCGCAATACATCGAAGGAAAATGGAAGCCAGAAACTATTCATTATCCAGATCCGTGTTTGGAAAATATCTTAAAAGAAACTTACGGCGTTATGGTTTATCAAGAACAAGTAATGCAAGTAAGTCAAAGAATTGCAGGATTTTCGCTTGGCAATGCAGATGTGCTTCGTCGTGCAATGGGAAAAAAAGACCCTGAAAGTTTGATGCACAAAAAAACAGAATTTGTAGAAGGAGCAATAAAGCAAGGATTCACTGAACAACATGCTGCAGAAATTTTTGAAATTATGATTCCTTTTGCTGGTTATGGATTTAACAAATCGCATGCTGCCGCTTATTCTGTTCTTGCTTACAGAACTGGCTATCTTAAAGCACATTATCCGGCAGAATTTATGGCGGCGAACCTTACAAATGAAATTGCTTCCACAGACACACTTCCTAAATATATTGAAGAAACTCGGCGAATGGGAATTCCTATTGATCCGCCAGATGTAAATCGTTCTGATAAATTATTTGATGTCATTGACGGTCACATTGTTTTTGGTTTTAAAGGAATCAAGGGAATTGGCGACAGTGCGGCACAAGCAATTGTCGATGAACGAATTGAAAATGGTCCTTTTAAATCTTTCATCGATTTTATTGAACGTGCTGGTATAAAAATTATCGATGGCAAACGTGTTATTAATAACAAAACTCTTGAAGTTTTAATCAAAACTGGAGGTTTTGACAATTTCGAGCAAAATCGCCCTACACTTCTTCAAAATCTTGAGAGAGCAATTGAATATTGTGAGGCAAAACATCTCGGTTCAGAAAACGGGCAAGCAAGTCTTTTTGAAGACAGCGGAGAAAAAGAATTTGCCGATTTTAAATTTGAAGAAATTGAAGATCTTCCTACAATGGAAAAACTTAATTTTGAAAAAGAATGTATTGGCATTTATATTTCAGGTCATCCGCTTGATGATTACCGAGATGCAATAGAAAATTATGCAACGCTTAATTCCCAAAATATCGAACGAGAAACGAAATTTGCACAAGAACAAAAAACGCTAAATAATTCTGAAAAGCAAAATTATTGGCAAACAAAAAACAAAAGCAAATCATATATTGTCATTGGAATGATTCAAGAACTAAAAGAAATCCGCAACAAACGAGGTGAATCTATGGCGTTTGCAAAACTTCAGGATTTTAACGGCACAATTGATATTACTTTCTTTTCAAAAATTTGGGCAGAAATTTCTAGCAAAGTAACAAATGATGGCGTTTTTGCTTTCAAAGGAAGAATTGATGTTTCAAGAGAAACGCCTTCTTTTATTGTTGACTCTATGGAAGACATAAAAAAACTTGAAATAAATAAAAGCAAAGAACTTCATATTCAACTTGAAAATCAACTAAAAAATGAACTTGAAATTCAAGAATTAAAGAATTTTTTATTTGGTACTTCTGGGAATTGTTTTGTATATTTTCATATAGATACAAACAAAGGAAATTTTACAATTAAGGCAAGCACACAAATGACAGTTCCAGCTGACAAAGAATTTTTAAATCGTCTTCGTGACATTCCTTTTGTCAAGGAAGTTTGGCTTGCTTAAAATCAAAAGGTAAGATAAAAACTTTACTTAACATTATGACAAAAGTTTTTATCTTAAAATTTGCGGCACATTTTTTTTATTTTAGTTGCAATTTTTCGTTTCGATATAAAATTGCGTTAAAAAAAATAGTCGCAAATTAACATTTGCTTGTCGCTTTTTATAGGAGATAATTATGGTACTTAGAACAGTTTTTTCTATTCTTGCAACTTTTGTTTCGATTTATTCAATTTTGTGTACAATCAGAATTGTTCTGACTTGGATTCCAGGATTATCAAATGGTTTTACAATTTTCCTTGAAAAAATTTGTGATCCTTATCTTAGATTTTTTTCAAAAAAAAGGCTTCTTGTTTTTGGACAATTTGATTTTTCTCCGATGCTTGCACTTGGAATTCTTGCAATTCTTACAACTCTTTTTAATGGACTTGCAGTTTCAGCGAAAATAGGACTAAGCACAATTCTTATCCTAATTCTTAATACTGTACTTTATACTGCAATGTCTATTGTTTTCTTTTTTCTAATATTTGCTGTTATACGATTTATTGCATTGCTCTTGCAAAAAGATTCCAATAAGCCATCTCCATTTTGGCAAAAATTTGATTATATTTTTAGCCCTTTCTTTTATAAAGTGTCGAGATTTTTTTCTGGTGGGAAAATGATTTCATACAAAGCAGCAGTTTTAATTACAATTTTATTTTTTATTTTTATTGCTATTATTAGTTTTCTTGTAATTAACCAAATTACTTTTTGGATAAGTTTTATTCCATTTTAATTTTAGTGATTATTTTATGAAAATTTCAGAAATAAAAATTCCTGTATCAACATTAAATGGAGCCGGACCTGCAACAGTAAAAGCTCTTTCAAACTTGAATATTTTTACAATCGGCGATTTGCTTCAATTTTATCCAAGAGAATACGAAGACAGAACAAAACGAATTCCAATTGCACAATTTATGACAAATAAAAAAGTTCATACAATTGCAAAAGTAATTTGCCACGAATATTTTGGATTTGGCAAAACTAAAACATTGAAAATTATTATTCAAGACGAAAGTGCAAAAGCAAGTTTAATCGCATTCAACAGACCATTTCTTGAAAGGCAATTACCACAAGGTACAATTATCGCAGTAACTGGAAAATTTGAAATAAAATATAATGAACTTCAAAGTTCGGCATTTGAAGTTACTGTTATAAAACCAAATGGAAATATTGAAGATTACGCAAATGCTCAAATTCCTAATTCAGGAATTTTTCCTATCTATCATTTAACTGCTGGTATTAATCGAAAGACACTTGTCAAACTTATAAAGCAATGTATTTGCCAATATACAATTGGACTTGACGATGAAATTCCTCAAAATGTAATTGAAAAACGGGGTTTGTTGCACAAAGCAAACGCAATAAACATAATTCATTCACCAAAAGATTTTTTATCACTTGAACAAGCTAAAAAAACTTTAATCTACGAGGAACTTTACAATTTTGAAATGACAATAATAGATCGTGCATATAAACATAAAGGTTGTATTGCACAAATTGAACTTGATACAATGTGTGTTGAAAATCTGCAAAAAACCGAAAGTTCAGATTTTTCACCTCGACAAAAACAACTCCTTGTTTTTTTGCCTTTTGCTTTAACACAAGATCAACTTAAAGTCATAAACCAAATGAATTTAGAAATTGACAAAGGTTATAAAGAACGTGCAAATATTTTGAAAAAACTTGAAAATTCCAAAACTGATATTGTGCCGCCATTTACAATGCAACGTCTTGTTCAAGGCGATGTAGGTTCTGGGAAAACACTTGTAGCTTTGTTTGTGGCGCTTAGAATAATTGATTGGGGCGGACAAGTCGCTTTTATGGCACCAACAGAAATTCTTGCACGACAACACGCAGAAAACATTTGTCGTTATGTAGAAAAATGTAATATCCGCACAGCATTTCTTACAGGCAATGTAAAAGCCGCTGGTAGAAAAACTCTATTAAAAGCACTAAAAGTAGGAGATATAGATATTTTAATCGGAACACATGCACTTTTTAGCAAAGATGTAATTTACAAAGATTTGCAACTTGCCATAATCGATGAACAACATCGTTTTGGAGTTTTGCAACGACAAGCGGTTGTTGAAAAAGGAAGACAACTTTTTAATGGTTGCTATGCTGCTCCTCATTTGCTTATGATGAGTGCAACTCCAATTCCTCAAACGCTTGCACTAACAGCATTCGGTGATCTTGATATTTCTACAATTAAAACTTTGCCACATGGAAGAAAACCTGTTATAACTTATCTTGTTTCAAGTGAACACGAAGCAAATGCATACAATGTTGTTCGCCAAGAACTTGAAAAAGGTTATCAAGCATATTTTGTTTATCCTGCAATTCAAGAAAATTTTAGTGGAGAAGATTTTCAATCAGACGAAATCAAGTCGGCACAAAAAGCATTTGACGAACTTTCTAAAAATTATTTTTCCAAATACAAATGCGCTCTAATTCATTCAAAAATTCCAGAAGAACAACAAGCAAGAATTCTCGATGATTTTCGATATGGAAAAATTCAACTGTTATTTGCTACAACCGTCGTAGAAGTTGGAGTTGATGTCCCAAATGCAACTTGTATGGTAATAGAACAAGCAGACCGTTTTGGTTTAAGCCAACTTCATCAGTTAAGAGGACGAGTTGGAAGAGGAAACGCACAAGGATTTTGTTTTCTCATTTACAGAAAAAATATTACAGAAAATGGAATTAAAAGAATGAAAATTCTACGAGAAAATACAGATGGATTTGTAATTGCAGAACAAGATTTAAAATTAAGAGGTCCCGGAGAAATAACAGGAACAATCCAAAGCGGTGAACTCCAACTTGGGATTGCTGATTTATCTCGGGACCAAGATTTATTATTTATGGCACGAGAAGATGCCATAAATAATTACGCTACGTAACTTTCAAGTATTCTACTTCTTGTAGGATGCTGAAGTCTTACAATAGCATGTTTTTCAATTTGACGAATTCGTTCTTTTGTCAAATTGCAAATATCACCGATTTCTTTTAACGATTTTGGTTTTTCACCATCAAGTCCATAGCGCATACGAATTACTTGCTGCTCATTAGGCTTTAATGTATCAAGAACATCTTCGATATCTTCTTTCATTGAATTGTATATAACTTGCTCGTCTGGATTTCCGTAGCGACTTTCTTCTACAAAATCTCCAACGAAAGTCTTTCCATTTTCTGTTGTTGAAACGGGCGCATCAAGTGAAATAAATTCTTTTGAAATATTAATCATTTCACGAATATGCGAAGGTTCAAGATTCAGAAGTTCACCAATCATACAGATTTCTTCCTCTTCTGTTCTCTTTCCACCAATCATTTTTTTTGCTTTATAAATTTGTGAAAGTTCATTTACACGATTTAAAGGAAGTCGTACATCTCCAGTTTTTTCGTTTAAAGCTTTTGTAATGCTTTGGCGAATCCACCAAACAGCATACGAAATAAAATGATAACCTTTTGTTACATCAAATCTATCAATAGCTGTCATAAGCCCAAGATTGCCTTCGCTAATCAAGTCGTTCAAATCCATTCCACGATTTTGATATTTTTTTGCAACATTAACAACAAAACGAAGATTTGCGTTTACAATTTTATTTTTTGCAACCTTTGATCCATTTTTTGCTGCAATGGCAAGTTTGGTTTCTTCTTCACGAGATAACAATGGAATTTTGTTGATTTCCTTTAAGTAAAACGATAAAACTTCATCATCATTTTTCATAATTAAGCCTCCCAAAATAAATCAAAATATAATTAGAAAATCTTA
>CAZOTD010000053.1:0-5716 GCA_964582685.1 uncultured Treponema sp.
GAAGACGCAAGCCAAGTTGTTCTTCCTCTTGAAATGTTTATTGGTGACCGTGCTGAAATTCGATATATTTTTCGTTCAGCAATTGATTTTTTTTCTGGTGAAATCGGCGTTGAACGCAAAGAACTTAAAAATCCGTTTGAAGGGTTAGAAGAAAATTTTTCTGTGCTTAGTGCAGAACTTAGTCGCAATGACATGGAATATACTGTCAAGTTTGTTATAGTTCCCTGGAAAGTTGGAACAATCGTATTCCCTTCGTTTAATTTAAATACTGCACTTGATATAAAAAAGACTGATATTGAAAATCCTTATGAGCCTCAATTTATTGTGGCTTTGCATCCAGTTCAAGTTAATTCAATTGTAGAAAAAACTGATAATCGGCAAATAATGCCTCCCGTTCCTCCGATAATTATTCCAGGAACTACTTATGTTATTTTTCTTATTGTACTTTTTGCAGTTGTTTTTTTGATTTTATTTTTTCGAGTTCTTTTAAAATTTAATGCAACTAAACAAAAATGGCTTTTGTATTTAAAACGAAGAGCGTTTAGAAAAAATGCAGAAGCCGCTATTAAAAGAATTAGAAAACTTTTGAAAAATTTAAAACTTACTGATATTGAATTTTGTTCTTCTCTTCAGCAGATAACAAGAAAATATCTTGATTTTAGATTTGATTATATGTTTAGTGCGATTTCTTCAAATGGAATAATTAAGGCATTCGAAAATATTTGTGCTGGAAGTATTCCTTTAGAAATTGCAGGCTCTGTTGAAAATCTTGTGGCAATGTTTGTGCGCACAGATTATATTCGCTATGCTCATGATTCAATTGATTCTCAACTTTATCCGCCGATTGAACATCAAGCGGCACTTGGAAAAAACGAAAGAAAAAATCTTGCCGAAATGATAATCGAAGCAATTAAAACTTTCGAAAATGACGAGAAAAATTTAGGACAGGAGGAAGAAATTGTCAGTTGATTTTATGAATCCGGCAAGTTTTTTGCTTGTTCTGTTAATTCCACTTTTTTATACTTTTAGAAAGATTAAGATTTTTAATCAAATATCTTTGCCACTTTCTTTTTCTGATTGGAATGGTTGGGTTTTTTCCTGGAATGATAAATTTAGAAAAATTGTTTTGGCAATTTGCGAAGTTTTATGTGTTCTCGGATATTTGCTTGTAGTGATTGCTTTTGCAGAACCAGTTGTTCATCATCAAGAACGAGTTTACACATCACGTGGTACAGATGTAATGTTTGTTCTTGACACAAGTCCATCGATGGCGGCTCGCGATATAAATGGAATTACTCGAATTGAAGCTGCAACTTCTTCAATAGAAAAAATTGTTGACGCAAATCCCGGAGCATCTTATGGACTTATTGTTATGGGTTCTCAAGCGGCTGTCGTTGTTCCTATAACAAATGATATTCAAACTTTAAAGAGCCGTATATCTACAAGTTCAGTTGGTGCTATGGGAGAAGGAACTGCCATTGGAACTGGATTAAGTACCGCAGTTTATCATCTTCGTGCAACTTCGGCAAAAAGAAAATGTATTATTCTTTTGACAGATGGCGAAAATAATGCAGGCGAAGTTCATCCAGAAACAGCAAGCGGTCTTGCTAAAAAAAATGGAATTGTATTATATACAATTGGAATTGGAACTAAAGGAACTGTTCCGCTTGAATATGTAAACCCCTTAACTGGAAAAAGTTATTCTGGCTATCTTGATTCTAACTTTGATTCCAGTGGCCTTGAAAAAATTGCACTTTCTGCTGATGGTCGATATTACAGTGTTGAATCGCTTTCTGCAATGAATATGGCGTTATCTTCGATTATAAAAAGACAAGATGTCGTTCAATCATATTATATGCGTACTGTCGATGATTATTATTATAGCAAAATTCTTGCACTTGCATTAATTTGTTTTTCTCTTGCTTGGGTTATCAAAAGATTATACCTAAAGGAGTTTATGTAAGATGAATATTAATTTTGAGCGACCGCAATATTTATGGCTTTTGCTTTTTTCAATCCTTTTGGTATTTTATATTTTTAAATGTAAAAAATTTAAAAATGATTCGGCGTTGCTTATTAATAAAGATAGCAAAAAAATTGGATTTTTTAGTCAGCAAGAAATTTTTATTCGATTGGTTTTAAAAGGAATTTTTAGAACATTGTGTTGGATTTGTATTGTTCTTGCGATGGCTGGAATTTCTTGGGGAAGTGTTTCTGTTCCTATTCAAAAAAATGGAAAATCTTGTGCATTTGTTTTTGATATTTCTTATAGCATGACTGCTAATGATGCACCAAGTTCTATGACGCGCCTTGAAGCAAGTGCCGATTATGCAAAAATGTTGATGCAATATATGGATGGGATTTCTATTTCTTGTGTTCTTGCAAAAGGCGACTCTGTTATTGCAATTCCGCAAACAGAAGATTATGAAATTATTTATTCATTGCTTGAAATTATTTCTCCAGATATGATGAGTGCTCCAGGTTCAAGTCTTGGCAAGGGAATCGAAACTGCGCTAAAATCTTTTCCTCAAACTTCTTCTAAAGCACCTGTGATTTTTCTTTTTACTGATGGCGACGAAACAGATTCTGGACTTTCTGTCGCATTGAATAAAGCAGTGCGTGCTGGAATTCAAGTTTGCATAATAGGTTTTGGTTCTGTGCACGAAACAGAAGTTACTGCCGGTGATGGACATACGGTTGTAAAGACTGCACTTCGAGATGAAAAACTTTTGAATATTTGTGATGATGTAAATAAAAAAAATCAATCTGGAAAAAACTTTTCGTTCATTCAAACTGCAAATGCAAAATTTGTTGACGCATCAGAATTAGGTTCAGCAGTAAAGATTATAAGCATGCTTAAAAATTCCTTTTCTGACAAAAAACTATCTGCAAGTGAAATTTTAAATTTAACACAAAAAGATGAAGAAACTGTAATTGTTTCTTACGAAATGCAAAGCGTTAATAGACACAGATTATTTTTGGTTCTTGCATTAGTTATGTTTATTTTAAGTTTTATTGTTTCAGAATTTTCTGTTAAGAAAATTCGTCTTTTGAATTCAAGTATGGTTTTTATTTCAGTTTTTATGTTTGCCTCTTGTTCTTCGAACTTTAAAGATTCCAAAAAAATTTTTGAAAGTACTTGGAATTGGTATCAAAAAGATTATAACGAAGCAATAAGTGGTTTTACAGAAGTTATAAATAATGCAGATAAAAATCATGATGATTTAATGAAGCAATATGCACTTTACGGACTTAGCGTAACTTATTTAATGCAAAATGAGAAAAATGCAAGTCTTGAAAAACTTGAGCAGATAAGCCCAGATGCACCTATAAAAATAAGATTTGCTTCTTACTATAATGCAGGAGTTATTGCACAGCGTGAAGGGGAATATAAAAAAGCGGTTGATTTATTTAAGATGGCTCTTTTGCTCCAGCCAGAAAATGTAAATGCAAAAGTAAATCTTGAATTATCTTTATCGCAAGAAACTCAAAAGGCAAAAGAAGGACAACAAGAAATGATGCCTGCAACAGAAAATTTGCAAACTGAATCGGAACTTGAAACAAGTATTTTTAATCGAATGCGGGAGAACGATCAAAAGCAATGGAAAAATTACGAATCGCCAACCAAAAACAGTTCAGTAATCGACTATTAAAAAATATATTTCGTTTTTGTATTGTTGCAATGTTGTTTGCATCTTCGGTTGCATTTTCAATTACGCCAGCGGAAATTGCAAAAATTACAATTCATCCTGAACAAAATGTTTTCTTTACAAATCAAGAATTGAAATATGTTCTTGAAATTCCAGAAGTTCATCCTTATGAAGTTCAAACCCAACTTCAAGAAACTCGAAAAGAGGGAATCAATTTTATTTCTTCTCGTAGAATGGAATTTTTTACTGAAGATAATAAAACTGGAACTCGAATTGAATTTTGGTTTTCTTTTAAAGAGTCGGGAATTGCTGTCCTTCCTCCACTTATCGTAATGATAAAAGGTCGCACTTATTATTTAAATTTTGACAATGTTCAACTTTATGAAAATCCAAAAACAATAGCGCCGTTTTTTATTGTGGAATTGAATAATTCAAAAACAATTTATCCAATTCTTGACAAACAAACAAAAAGAGAAACTTTTGTTTCTGAAGTTGCTCAACCTATCGAACTTACAATCTATGTTCAATATGCTGTTCAGATAAAACAGTTCGGTTACGAAATTCCAAAAGATTCACTTTTTGAAGAACTTGAACGATACGATATGGCAACTGGCAAAATCAAATATAACGATTTTATGCAAAATAAAATTCCTGTTGCAAAGTTTAAATGGATTCCATTAAAAGAAGGTAATTTTTCTTTGCCAAATATTGGAGCTGTCGTTAGTGCTTATAGCGGTCGTTCTCTTGAACTTGGATTGCCAGAATGTCTTGTGCAAATTCGAGCAAAAACAGAAGTAGTTTCTGATAAAAATGCTCCGACAGAATTTGCAACATTTGCGTATGCACTTTCTGAACCATTAAGTGAAGATAATGAAAAAGAATTTAGAACTGCAACTCAAGAAGATTTTATAGAAATTGTACAATTACGTTCAAAAGAAAGAAAATCTTTTGGACCTTCGCCTTCGATTAGAAAACAACGAATTGAACTTGAACAAAGTATTGGAATTGTAGCAAGTCGTGATGAACCAAGTGTTCCTCTTTGGTATACATCAGTAGTTCTTTTAGTGATTTTTATTTCTATAACAATTATTTGTTTTGTTTTTAAGAAAAAAGTTTTTTCAGTTTTTTCGCTTGCAATTTCAATTATTTTTGCTTTTTTAACTTTGTTCCTTAGCTTTTTGGTTTTTGAAAAACACGCTGTAGTAAAAGGCGGAGCAATTAGTCCTGTTCCTGAAGAAAGTGCATTGTCAAGCACTGTTGTAACTGCTGGCACTTGTGTTCGTATTAGAGAAGAAACTCCACAATGGTATTATGTTGAATACAATGAAAATGGCGGTTGGATGAAAAAAGTTGATTTGCTTTTAATAGATTAAGGTGAGATGTTATGGATTTTGGAGAAATTCTATCACAATGGGAAAATTCTAAAAAACAAGAAACTTCAAATACTAAAAATACGACAGATTCTAAAAAAAATATTTCAAATAAAAAAGCAAATGCAGATTTTATCGAAAAAGGTTTTGCAACAAAAGCCCAAGCAGAAGAAAGTTTAAAGCAAAGTAAAAAAAATATTCAAGAACAAATTGAACAAGATAATAAACAAAAAATTAATCCTATGGAATTATGGCTTAGGCGTTATGGCGTTGTAGATAAAGATAAAGTTATCGCTCAATATGAACAGACAAAAAAAATGCAAGAAAAAGATTACATTAAAAATATGCCAATAGATGCAAGTATTGATTTACATGGATTAACAAAGGAACAAGCTTGGATACGACTTGATACATTTACTCAAGAATGTATTCATCGCGGTTTAAAAAAAATTATGTTCATTCATGGCAAAGGAAATCATGCAACTTCAAATGATCCAGTCCTTAGGGAACTTGTTCGACTTTATATTGAAAAGAATCCAAGACTTGGGGCAAGCGGTCATCCTAGCAGAGCACAAGGCGGAACTGGAGCAACTTGGGTTTTAATCAAGGAAGTAAAACGTAAATAATTGTGAAAATGAACAATTCAATATTGATGTAGTATTAAATATTGAATAATGCAACTCGCTAGCAATTCTT
>CAZOTD010000053.1:5816-10627 GCA_964582685.1 uncultured Treponema sp.
CTAGCAAATCGTGTTAGCAATGTTGCTAACAATGTTACTTGTTTATTTCCAATTTTTTGACTATGATTAAAATAGTTATGCAATCTTTTTTTTGATATTTGCTAATTAATATTTACATTTGGAGAAACAAATGACTCAACTTGAACAATTTGACGAAAAAAATATGGATGCTATTATTGAACGATTACTTCCATTGTGGAATGTTCAAGGTCAAAGCAACTCATTTAATCGACTGTTTGTTGAAATGATAATTCGCACAAATATGCACAAAAACAAAATGCAATTTCAGATGACAGAAAATGATGAATTATGTGCAATTGCTTTTGCAGCTAAAAAGAACGACGAAAGTATGATTAATTCTTGGTATAAAGACATTGAAAATCAACTAACCGAAAGCGAAAAAATATCAATGAGACTTGGCTTAAAATATCATTTACAAATGGAAGAAAAAACTTTTGCATACATGGAAAATTGCGATGTAAAACTTTGCCTTTTTACAAGTATAAAAAAAGGTAAAGGAAAAAAAATCTATGAACTTGCATCGTCATTTTTCAAAGAGCAAGATTTTAAAAATATATATCTTTGGACAGATAGCGAATGTAATGTTGAATGGTATTTTAAAAATAATTTTAATCTTGTTTTAGAAGAAGAATATAAACCATTCTCCGATGAGAATAAAAAATATATGACTTATGTTTTTAAAAAAACATTGTAAGTTACATTTGCCCTAGATAAAAAAATCGATTCAAAAATTGAAAATCATATAAAATCGCAGGAGAAAAAGATGGTAGATGTAAAAGGAAGATGGGCACTCATTACTGGGGCGAGTCGTGGAATTGGCTATTTGACTTCGCTTTTTATGGCTGAACAAGGTTGCAATCTTGTTCTTCATAGCAGAAAACTTGAAAATACAAACAAGGTTTTGCAAGAAGTTAAGGCAAAAGGTGTTCAAGCTTATGCATTCAGTGCGGAACTTGACGATTCGTCTGCGGTTGAAAAAATGCTTTCTGATATTGACGCTTTGGGCGTTGACATTGATATTGTCTTGAACAATGCGGGACTTCAAATTGCCTACAGAACAGATTATTTTAAAACGCCAGTTTCAGATTATCTTGAAAGTTTTAAAATCAATACGATTGCACCGGCGATGATTTGCTATCACTTTATGCCAAAGATGATTAAAAAAGGTTTTGGAAGAATTGTGAATACAACAAGCGGAATTCAACTAGAACCAGAACAAGCAGGTTATTCTGCAAGCAAAGCGGCTTTGAATAAAATTACGGTTGACCTCGGCTCTAAAGTGCAAGGAACTGATGTTATGATTAATCTTACTGATCCTGGCTGGTGCAGAACTGATCTTGGCGGTCCAAATGCACCCAACGCACCAGAAAGCACAATTCCAGGAATTGTTGTTGGTGCTTTTATCGATGACAAAAAATCTGGAAGATTGATGGGAGCACAAGAATTCGCCGGAATGACTTTAAAAGATGCCGTTAAAAAAGCCGAAGCCACATTTGAAAGCCCGTATTAATATTAAAATCGAAAAAACTTACTTGCTAAAAATTTAGTTATTGTTTTTTTATGAGAAGAATTTTATGTCAAAATCTAAAATGACTGAACTTGAAAAATGTCTTGCTGGTGAACTTTACGATTGCCACGACAAAGTTTTTTTGGAATACAAAAATAATGCTCGTTTATTGCTTTCAAAATATAATTTGCTTGAATACAATCAAAAAGAAGAAAAGACAAAAATCCTAAAGCAACTTTTTGCTTGTGTTGGAGAAAATGTTTCTGTCGGGCTTCCGTTTATTTGTGATTACGGAAAAAATATTTATATTGGCACAAATGTTTCTATTAATATGAATTGCACCTTTGTTGATTGCAATAAAATCGAAATTGGGAACAATGTTTTAATTGCATCAAATGTTCAGATTTACACTGCAACGCATCCTATTGAACTTTCACAACGACTTGTTCAAAACTGGACTCCCGAAAGTGATAAATATTTTTGCTGGACTTATGCTTTGCCTGTAAAAATTGGTGATGGTTGCTGGATTGGTGGTGGTGCAATAATTCTTCCTGGCGTAACAATCGGGGAGGGAACAGTAATCGGCGCTGGAAGTGTTGTAACAAAAGACATCCCTGCAAATTCTGTTGCAGTCGGAAATCCTTGCAAAGTCATCAGAAAAATTAATAACAAATAAAAATGCAAAAAAAAGGCTATCCAAAAGAAAACGGATAGCCTTTTTTTACGCTTACAAATAGTTTTAGTTGTTAGGGGTGTTGGGCAAATTGGATGTAAAAGGCACAGTAGTTTGGTCTTGGAATTTAATTTCTATAACAAGATTTCCACGATTTTTTGCATTTGTCCAAGTAGGAGAAGACTTTTGTGCCTCTATAGAAGGTGTTACAACTTCTGCTGCCGAAGCGCTATAAGTCATTGCATTTAATGTAGAAGATTTAGAATGAGCTGTTTCTCGTACTGTAGTTTTTGAATGTTCAGAAAAACTTACAGATTGATTTTTTGCAACAAGCATTTGATTTTTATTTTCAAAAAGTGAACTGTCATCAGTTGAATTGTCGTTTATAACAGTAGGACTGTTAGCAGAATTTTTTGTTTTCCAAGTAGAAACAATTCCTTCGTGAGTATCAATTCCTGTAGACAAAAATGTGTTTTTTACTGTTAATTCAGTTCCACGAACAGAAGCGGTTGCAACTGGACTTCTTACAGTATAATTTGCACGATGGTCTGCTACTTTTTTGATTTCTGATTTTACTGAACCAGTTGTTAAATAAACACTTGTTTTATCGCCATCTTTAGTTTCGACAAGTTGTTCAATTGTAATACGAGAAAGTTGCGAAACCGTAATTTTGGAGTTTTCATTGTTACTTGTAAGTGCAATAACTAATTCCGATTTAAAACCTGTTTGAATTAAATCGCCTTTTCTTATAATGTCAGAAGTTTTTAAATCTCTCCAAACATTGTTTTGCTGAACTTGTGCTTTTCCAGTAACTGATAAAACTTTTGCTTCAATTGCAAACATATTAAATGCAATTAACGAAACAACCAAAGATAAAAAAGATTTTTTTGAAAAACTCATAAGATTCCTCCGATTAGAGTGAAATTTTTGCTTTTAAATAAATCGCCCGATAGTTTTCATCTGTACGAGATGAATCAATATATTGAATCCAACTTACGCTTAACGAAACATCAGACGCAACTTGAGCATCTAATCCTATATTATACTGTAATCCTTTAAAATTGCAATTTGTTTTTGTATCAAAAATAAAATCTGTCCCACCAGACAAAAGTATAATTTCAAAAGGCTTATAGAATACAGAAAGTCCTGTTTTTAACAAGTCTGTATATTCTGGCTCTAAATAAGAATTATAGGCTTGCATACTTGTTATTCCAGTAAAATCATTTCCAGCATAAATTGCATTAAGATTTATAGCACAATTTGAAAAATAATAACTCAAAGTTCCTTTTACAAATGGCGAAACTTGAGTTTTATTATTACTTGATTTAATTCCCGCAGTTCCACTAAGAGAATACATTAAGTTGCCATAAATTGGTCCTGACAATCCGACAGTTCCATAAAATCTGTTGTAAGGAGTTCCTGCAAGTCTTAAAGATGCAATCCCTTGAACAGAAATGGATTGACTTGCAAAAAGGTCAAAAAACGAAATTGTTGCCATTGTATTTAGATATTTATCTGCAAGCGAATAAATTTTTGTTGAATCGATGCTTGAAAAATCATCGGCGTCTAACATTGTCGTAATATTGGCATTTAAAAGTCCGCTATAAAATGAGCCAACTTGTGCATTAAAAAAATCGTTTTCAAATGTAAAGAGCAGTCCATCGCCATTTTGTGCATAAATAACAGAAGTCAAATCTGCTGAAAAAAATCTACCAAGATTAAATCCCAAAGTATTATCTTTTACATCAAAACTAATTGCATATTTAAAAAGCGAAAAATCAATATAATTATAATCAAGTTTTGAAAATGAATCATGTTCAAAACGATAAAGACCCTCTGTTATTAAATAATGAGTTCGACTATCTCCAAATGGAATTTTTATCCAAGCAGAAACTTCGTTTCGTTGATTAAAACTTGTAGAATTTTCTGAAAAACTTTTAAATGTCGAATCATTTGTAGCAAGCAAACCAAAGTCAAAAGCAAAAAGTTGTTCAAAACAAACAAAAATCGAAAGAACAAAACATAAAGATATTTTTTTTGTATGACTAAAATTGCCTAAATTAATCATTTATTCACCTCTTTTTCAATTAAAGAATTTAAAAGTCCAATTGCATCAATGCCAGAAACTTTCATCATTGGATCTGCAAAAAGAGGAATATATCCTTTTGCAAGGAATTCTTTGTAAGAATATCGAGGCGATTTTTTTGTAAGAAAAAATAAAAGTCCACCATTTTGATCAGTTGCCTTTGCAAAAAGCGAACATAATTCTTGTAGCGAAATTGGCTCTTGTATCTTTTTCTTTTGAGAAATCAAACCTAAAGATACAACTTTTTCAAAAGCAGAATCTATAGTTGCTCTATCATCAATGGCACTCAAATAACTTGCAGTAAGATAAGTTGCTTGTCCAACCGTAATTTGTTTTGATTCAACAATTTCAGAAATTATATTAAAATTCTGAGAAACTGCCGAAAACTGAATTATTCCTAAAAAAATTGCAGTTAAGAATAATTTCCTTTTCATTAATAAAACTCCCATAAAATAAAATAGAAAAGTTTGTAACGCAAACTTAAAAATAAAAACTTATACTTTAACTTTAAGTAAAGTGATTAC
>CAZOTD010000054.1:0-10304 GCA_964582685.1 uncultured Treponema sp.
GCATAGACATAGATTGCTATTTGAGAGTAAAATTATTTTTATGAATACAAGAAAGGTTGTTCAGAATTTTTTTATATTTTCATTGCTCATACTTTTTTTAATTGCTTGTGTTGCGATGGTTTATCCCTTTTTTACGATTCTTCTTTGGACGATTTTGCTTTACATAATTTTTCGCCCTCTTCATGCAAAGATTGCCACAAAAATAAATCGCAAAAAGAAATTTTATTCACTTAAGCGAAATCTTCTCGCAGCGTTATTTTCATTTGGAATTCTTATCCTTATCATAACGCCTCTCATATTTATGTGTTTCTTTCTGATTAAGGAATTCATTTCTTTTTCTCAGCAACTTATAACTTATCTTAATGAACATCCAAAACTTTTTACTTCTGAAGGGCCTTTTGCTGGATTTTACAAACTTATTGAAGAATTTGAAATTGACATTCCAAATTTTGAAATTAAAGATATAAGAGATAATATAATTCAATTAATTCAAAATTACAGTTCAAAAGTTCTTTCAATTGGAACTTCTATTTTAAGCAGAACTAGCAACTTTGTTATTTCTCTTGTATTTGTTGTTTTTGCACTGTTTTTTTGCTTTCTTGATGGACATTATCTTGCTACGATTTTAAAAAAAGCAATTCCTGTTGAACGAAAATATATGGACATTCTTATCGACAAATTTACTCGAATCACCAAAAATCTTTTTTCAGGATATATTCTTGTTGCTTTGTATCAAGGAATTGTTGCATTTATAATTATGCTTATTTTTAAAGTTCAAGGTGCATTGCTTTTTTCTGTAATTCTTATGTTTGCTTCTTTTATTCCGATTTTTGGAACTGCACTTGTATGGTTTCCAATTGGAATTGTGATGTGTTTTACAAAATCATTATTTTTAGGTTGTCTTTTTATTTTACTTTGTGGAATTTTTGTAAGTTTGCTTGACAATTTTATTCGCCCAATTTTGCTTAAGGATAGAATTAATGTGCATCCGTTAATTATTTTCTTTGCAATCCTTGGAGGAATTGAAGTTTTTGGATTAAACGGATTAATTTTAGGACCGCTCATTGTAATTCTCTTTTTTACATTGTTAGACATGCTTTTGGATAACAATATTTCTGATTCCGATACTGAAGAAAAAGAAGAAAAAAGCGAAGTTCAAAATTCTTGAACAAATTTTGAATCTAATAAATTGGATAACAATCAAAGCCAGCCGTTTTAAGTTGAATTCCTATTGTTCCTTGTTCATTTTCGTTTACAGCGACAATAAAATAAATATTTCCTGATGGTCTTTTTTCTTCTTCAATACTTGCTTTAAATCCTTTTTCAGCAAGTCGTGCAACCATCGCTTGTGCATTTTCAATTTTGCCAAAAAGTCCAACTTGCTGACGTTTTACTTTTTCTGTTTCAGAAGATGATAAAGTTGATTCCTGTTGTGAATTTTGAATTCCTATCGAACCTTGCAAAATAGAATTTGCCTTTGAATCATTTGCACTCGCCAAAGCATTCCCCTTGCGCAAAACAAAAAACCAAAATGGCGTTGGCATAAGTTGACTTGCTCCAGAAACAATACTTGCTTCTGGACTTAAAGGATAACTTTTTTGAAGAGTGCGGGCAGCATTTTCATCGTTATTAATGTACCAAAGCGTAAATAAAACAGATGGCATCACACTTTCCATATTTTTAAGTGAAGAATATGCTTTAAGCAAAGTAATCGATTCTTCAAGCTCTTGTTCTGTTTGTGCTTGACACAATTTTGCCCAAATTTCATAAAGTCTAATTTTTGCTTGAATCTTTTCATCTTTGGAATTTCGTATTGAAGAATTTAAATAATTAAGTGCCGTTTTTGAATCGCCTTCATTAAGCGAACATCTAACAGCATCAAGAACTAAAATGCTAGAAGTTTTTTTTAACATTGAATAAACAATTTTTTCTGCTGGAGTTGCTTCTTTTTTTAAGATAAAAGATTTTATAGTTTCCTGATCTACTGATATTGATGCGGCAGTTGCAAAAGATTCAGCTGCTTCTTGAAATTTAGAATTTTGTTCTTGCACAGAACCAAGAAAAGCATAAAGAACTCGTTTATCACAATTTTGGTTTTGATTTTTAGCTTCTTTAATTAAAAATTCAGTTGCCTCTTCAACAGTATCCAAATCAAGAACTTTTTCAATTGACAAAACCGCAGCATTTTGAGCAAAACAGTTGAATGTAATTTGCAATGTAACAAAAATAATCAAAATGCTTTTAAAAAAATGATTTGTCTCAACTTTCATTATTTTTCCTGAGATGAATCATTTTTTTGACTTTCAAAATCATCTTTTGATTTTTTTAAGTTCTGAATTTTTTCAAGAATTGACGCTCTGTCTTTTGACTTTGATTCGGCACTTTTCTTTTCTTTTGATTCATCTTTTTTGTCAGAAATATATTCTATTTTATTTTCGGCATTTTTATTTTTTTCTTTGCCTTTTTTTGATGAACTTTCGCTTTTATCTGTTTTTTTATGTGAATGAAATTTTGCAATCAAAGTTATAGGAATTGCACAAAGAATTCCAAAGGCAAACGAAACAAGTGTGTTCATAAATACGGGAACATTTTCAAAAGTTTTAAAAAAGAACCAAATATTGCATTTATTATCAAGATTAAATCCTGTAAAAAAAGCAAATGCGACAAGCACTAAAATAAATAAAATAAGTTTGAATACCATCTGTGTTAATCTCCAATAAAAAATCAATAAGCAAAAGCCAATTTGCAAATCGACTTTTTAACACGATTTTTTAGGTAAAGTAAAAAATCGCAAGTTAATAAAAAATTTGCAACGCAAACTTTATGATAAAAACTTATGCTTCAATTTGTGAAAAGTTTTTATTCTACTAAAGTTCCACGAAAAGTATTGCCAGAAAGATTTTCAAGTTTCACTTGAGCAAATTTTCCAATAAACTTTTCTGAAGCCAAAAATGCAACTCTCTCGTCTTGAGGCGTTTTTCCAAGAAGTTCATTTTTATTATCGCGACTTACGCTTTCGCCCAAAACAGTAACAATTTGACCTAGCCTTTTTTTCATTTGGCTGTGCGTAATTTCAAGTTGAAGATTTATCACTTGTTGCAATCTTTCTTTTTTTATTTCAAGCGGAATTTGGTCGCTTCTTGTGGCCGCCACAGTTCCTTCTCTAGAATTATAGTAATACATAAATGCATTTTCGTACATAATTTCTTTCATAATTGAAAGCACTTCTTGAAAATCATTTTCAGTTTCACCAGGAAAACCAATCATAATATCTGTAGTAAGCGAAACATCAGGAATTGCATTTTTGATTTTAGAAACAAGCGCAATATATTCTTCTCGTGTGTAACTACGATTCATTTCTTTTAGAACTTTTGTTGAACCATGTTGTATTGGCAAATGAATGTGATGACAAAGTTGTTTTCGTTTTGAAATCACTTCGATTAATTTATCTGACAAATCTTTTGGATGACTTGACATAAATCTAACCCAGCCAATTGAACTTTTTGTTTTATCAAGATGATTACAAATAATTTCGAGCAATTTTGGAAAATCAATCCCATCATAAAAATATGAATTCACATTTTGTCCAAGAACTGTAATTTCTTTTACACCTGATTTTGAAAGAAAATCAAGTTCCTTTAAAATATCTTCAACAGCACGACTTTTTTCTCTGCCCCGAACATACGGAACAATACAGTAAGTGCAAAAATTATTGCACCCATGCATAATAGGAACAAAAGCAGTAAATGCACCAGGTTCAAGAGAAACTGCGGAAAATTCATACTCATCGGGATTGTCAGAAAGTTTTACATTGGTTGGAGATTTTTTTTCTTCAATTGCTAAAATTATATCGCCAAATTGCTTTTTTGCATAAGTTCCTACGACGTAATCAACTACAGGATAATCCTTTTTTAATGATTTAAGAAAACGTTCAGCCATACAACCCATTACGACTACGGTTATAGGTTTTGCACCATCTTTTACATATTCTGCCGCAAGTTCAAGAGTTTTGGATTTTGCATTTGGCTGACATTCTCTTAACGCTTTAAGACCCGAAAACCAACCTAGTCTACCAAAAATTCTGTTTTCTGCTGTTTGTCGAACTGAACAAGTGTTTATAATTGCAAGATCTGCAACTTGAACATCAGCAGCTTTTGTCCAACCTCGCGAAATTAAAAGTTGCTCAACTGCGGCAGATTCTGCAATATTCATTTGACAACCATAAGTTTCAAAAAAGTAAGTCATTATTTTGAAAATTCCTAAATTAAAAATTAATTCAAATTATTTTGATTTATTGCCGCTTCGAGAGTGTTTACCATGAGCATTGCAATTGTCATAGGTCCAACTCCACCGGGAACTGGCGTAATGTAAGATGCAATTTCAGAAATTTGTTCATATTCGCAATCACCAACAAGTCTAAAACCACTTTTCTTTGTGTTATCAGGAATTCGATTTACACCGACATCGATTACAATAGCTCCAGGTTTTACCATATCTTTTGTTATAGTTAAAGGATGTCCTGTCGCCGCAACAAGAATGTCTGCTTGTCTTGTAATTTCTGCCATATTTTTAGTTCCTGTATGACAAATTGTTACAGTTGAATTCACTTTTTTCGATGACATAAGAATTGCAAGCGGTTTACCAACAATGTTTGAGCGCCCAACGATTACGCAATGTTTTGACGCAGTTTCAATTTTCATTTTCTCAAGCAAAACTACAACTCCGTGAGGCGTACAAGGAATAAATGTCTTTCGTCCAATCATAAGATTGCCAACATTTACAGGATGAAATCCATCAACATCTTTTTTAGGTTCAATTGCCATAATCACACGATCTTCATTTATATGTTTTGGCAAAGGAAGTTGAACTAAAATTCCATTTACAGATTTATCTTGATTGAGATTATCGATTATTTTTAGAAGTTCTTCTTCTGTTGTATTTTCAGGAAGATGAATACTTTTATCTGTCATTCCGACTTCGAGCAATGCTTTTTGTTTTCCTGTTACATAAGAAACGCTTGCAGGATTTTCGCCGACTAAAATTACGGCAAGACAAGGATTTATTCCTTTTGATTTAAGTTCACTTACTTTTTTTGCAACTTCATCTCTAACTTCTTGTGCGATTTTCTTTCCATCTATAATTATTGCGCTCATAATTCCTCCAGAATAAAATTTGTAACTAAAAGCAATGTTAAACATTTAAGTTTTAATTGAAAAAAGATAATAAAAAATGTATTATTTATTTCTACAATGATAATATCAAAAAAAATATTTAAATTCTATGCAGTGAGTAATTTATGAAATATTTATCAAAAGTGTTTTTGCTGACAGCCATTATGGCTTTTGTATTAGTTCCCCAGAATATATTTGCACAGAATATCGAACGCTTGCAATCTGATGATTCAGATGAATATGAAAATGATGGCGATTTCTATGAAGATGTAGAAGAACGTCTAACTCCAAATGGAAAAGGCGACCAATATATTTCAATTCAAGTAATGCCGACTTTTCCATTGACATTTGGTAAACAACTTTATGTTGGCGGAGCACTTACACTTGGATACCATCAATTCCTTTCAGAAACTTTTGCTGTAGGACTCGATGCATCATTTGGTTATCATCCTACAATTGGAAGTAATATTTTTACAATAATTCCAGTTACAGTTGGTGTAACTTGGCAACCATATATTTGGCGTTTTGAATTTCCTATTTCTGTGAATATAGGAATGGCAATCGAAAATTATGTTCAGTACAATTATTTTCCAGGACTTGTTGCAAAAGGAAGTGCTGGTTGTTACTATCGTATGAACGAAAGTTGGTCTTTTGGAGCAGAATGTCAGATAATGTGGCTTCCACAATGGTACAAAGATATTCCAAGCGAACATTATCTTGGAATATCTGCAATTGCATGTGCTCGCTATCACTTTTAATTTTAGGAATTTGTATGAAATTAGGTAAAATAAAGAAACTTCTTATTGCTGCTGTTTGTGTAAGTTTTATTTCTTTTGGATTTACAAGTTGTATGGATCCAATTTTCAGTTATATAAATGAAGAAGTCGCTCTTGAAAAATCACTTATAAATGGTTCAATCTATTCAATTGTAAGATTTCAAGATGAAATTTTTGTGGCAAATGGATTAATTTATCACAAACCAAAAGACAGCCAAGGTCATGGTCAATGGGAACTTTATTCAAAACCTAATGGGCATGTTCTTACAATTGCAGCAGATAAAGACAATCTTTATGCCCTTTGCATTTATGTTGGAAGGAATGATTCAGAAGGCGAAATGGAAGTTGTAAGCAAAAAACTTTATTCTTTTACTCTAAATGATAATGAAGGTTGGAAAGAAATCCGCGACATTGGAAGAAATGCTACTGCACTTCTTATGAGCACAAATTCCACAAATAAAGAGCACAGAAAAGCTTATATCAATATAAGTGGAACTGGCTATAAATTGGAACGCAATGATCTAACTCGCAAATCTGAAGCAGATAACAGTCGTTCTTGTGCATACCTACAAGATAAAACAAAATTTTATTCTGGTCCTGCCGCTTGTTCAAATGATAACGACACAATTGTTTATTATGCATCAGGAGCAAGTGTTATAAAAGATGATGGCACAACTCCAAAAACTATTTCTTCTGGTGTTCGCACAACCATTTATGGACTTGCAGTAATGAAAGATTCAATTCTTATTAACACAAGTGCAGGTTCTGCTCTAATCGATATTGATAACGGAAGCGAAATTTCTTTTGGCAATCTTACAAGTACTTTAAGTTCCCTTTATGAAACACTTGCGTGTATTGCAACAGATCCTTCACAAAAGGCAAAAGATACAATTATATACTCTAGCATTGCAGTTATAGGAACAGGCTCAAATTCTGCACTTTTTTCTCATGAAGGACTTTGGTCTTATTATCCAAATCGTGGAAAATGGAATGCTGAATAAATGGACGAATTGTTCTCGACGGCAAATCTTTTAAAGGAACCTCTTGCGGCACGAATGCGGCCACAGACTTTAGACGAATATATCGGACAAGATCACATTGTTGGCAAAGGAAGACTTCTTCGCCGTGCAATTGCCGCAGATCAGTTAACCTCAGTTATTTTTTATGGACCACCTGGTTCTGGAAAAACGACGCTCGCTCGTGTAATCGCAAATCATACAAAAAGTAATTTTATCACTTTAAATGCAGTTCTTACTGGAGTTGCTGACATTAGAAATTCTATCAAGCAAGCAGAAGATTATTTTAATCTTTATTCAAGACGAACTATTTTATTTGTCGATGAAGTTCACCGTTGGAACAAAGCACAACAAGATGCTCTTTTACCTTGGGTTGAAAATGGGACGATAATTCTTATTGGAGCGACAACAGAAAATCCATTCTTTGAAGTAAACAAAGCACTTGTCAGCCGAAGTCGCGTATTTCAACTTATGCCACTTACAAAAGATGATTTAGAAAAAGCTGCCAATCAAGCTTTAAAAAATTTAGAGCGCGGATATGGACATTGGAATGTTCAGTTTGAAGAAGGTGCACTTGAACATCTTATTGATACAGCAAACGGTGATGCACGCTCCTTATTGAATGCGCTAGAACTTGCAGTTGAAACTACGCCTGAAAAATGGAATCCCTTTGCAAATCCACCACAGCCTGCTTATGGGAGCACAATATTCATCTCAAAAGAAGCAGCCGAAGAATCTATTCAAAAAAAAGTTGTTCTTTACGACCGCGATGGTGATTATCATTATGACATTATAAGTGCATTTATCAAAAGTCTTAGAGGCAGAGATCCTGATGCAGCAATGTATTGGCTTGCTAGAATGGTACGAGCAGGTGAAGACCCACATTTTATTTTTCGCAGAATGTTAATTTCTGCTTGCGAAGATACAGGACTTGCAGATCCAATGGCAATTGCAATCGTAACAGCTTGCGAAGAAGCTTTTGATAGAGTTGGACTTCCTGAAGGAAGATACCACTTGGCACACGCAGCACTTTATCTTTCTACTTGTCCAAAATCAAATAGTTCGATGGCTTTCTTTGATGCACTCTCTTCTGTTGAAAAAGAAGATGCAGAAGTTCCAAATCATTTAAAAGATTCAAATCGAGATGCAGAAGGATTTGGGCATGGTTTGGGATATTTATATCCGCACGCATACAAAGACCATTGGGTTGCTCAGCAATATCTTCCAACAAAACTTATGGGACGCGTTTTTTATACACCAAGTAATCAAGGTTACGAAAACACAATCAGAAATGATGTTCTTTCAAGACGCGAATTGCAAATTGCCGCAATTCTTGAAAAAGAAGATTTTTATACACAAAATGCTCAAACCAATACAATCGTCACAGGTTCTAAAAACGCAGACCAAACTCATCAATTTTTCGAAAATGCTGAAGATTTACAAAAATCTGAATTTGGCGAAAATCCAATTTCTGAATGGTGGATTAACGAACACTTTAAATCTGGTTCAACAAAAAAATCCGAAAATTTGACATTCACGCCACGAAGCGATGCCAAAGAAACTGCATTAAGCAGAGCCGACAAATCTTGGCAATCAAGATTAGATTCCAATCGAGCAGAAATTCTTTTAAAAATTCGTGATACAATGACACAAATTGCAGTTCTTTCGCGTCATGACAGAAGTTTAATTTGGAATGCTGATGATGGTCTTTTGCTTTGGGAAATCGCTCGCAAAACACCAGAAGGCGCAACTTGTGGAGTTTGCCGTTCCCAAGAAGGAAAAGAAATATTAGAACAATACAGTCGCACTCTCGGAAATCTTGACAAACCGATTCTTGAATGTGCTACAAATAATGAAAATCTTCTTGAAATGCTTGAACTTTTTTCTTACAAAGGAATTATCTTTGACCACCTTTTTTTTCGAAATCCATTTTCAAATACAAAAGGAATCAAGGATTTCTCCAATCTTTTAAAACAAGCTGTGCAAAAGCCACAAGAAAATTCCACTCTTGCAAAAAACTTTAATGTTGTCATTGCTCAAAAAATTCCGTGTCACAATCAACACATAAGTCAACTTATTATCTCGCAAATTCTAGGAAACAAACTTTTTGAACCCTACAATTCATTGCTTTTAAAAATGGAAGAAGCAGAAAAACTTTTCTTTGCCGACAAGACAAATCCATTGTTCGATTGGAATTGTGATTCAATAATAAAAAACTTTAGGCAAGATGGTTTTCAAATTTCTTGTGAAATCGAAACTCTAATTGAAAAACGAAAAATCACAAAACGTGAAATTGCAAATTGGTTTAATCTTGAAACTTCCGCTTATGCAACTGCAATCGCAAAAGCTATCGGAGATGCAAGCATTTCTAAAATTTCAAGCTTGCTAGAAAATGCAGCCGAAACAACGATTTTTAACTGGAAAACAGAAATTGCTTTTTTAACTATTTCGATGTAGAATAGAAATTGAAAAGTTAAAAATTTATTTTTATAGAACTTTGACTAATTATTGTCAAAGTTCTTAATCTTAAAGTTTGCGTTGCAAACATTCTTATTAACTTGCGATTTTTGTTTAGCAAAAAAAATCGCACTTAAAAATCTGTTCGCAAATCGATTTTTGTTCGCAGATTTTTTTACAGGAGTAAAATATGAATTTTATTTTCTTAGGGCCTCCAGGAGCAGGAAAAGGTTCGCTTGCAGTAAAAGTTAAGGAAGTTTATAAAATTCCTCACATTTCAACTGGAGATATTTTTCGAGCCAATATCAAAGCACAAACTCCACTTGGACTAAAAGTTAAAGCGATTATCGATTCAGGTTCGCTTGTAAGCGATGAACTCACTTTTGAACTTGTAAAGGACAGACTTGCTCAAGATGACTGCAAAAATGGTTTTATTCTTGACGGATTTCCTCGAACAATTCCTCAAGCACAAATGCTTGAAACTCTTGGTCTTGACCTTGCTTGTGTAAACTTTACGATTGATACAGACGTTGTAATTCAGCGACTTTCTACACGCCGAGTTTGTAAATCTTGTGGAGAAAATTATAATGTAGTTACAAAACCACCAAAAGTTGAAGGTGTTTGCGACAAATGTGGCGGCGAACTTTATCAACGCGATGATGACAAACAAGAAGCAATTCTTCACAGAATGGAAGTTTACAAAGAACAAACCGAACCTTTAATCGACTTTTATCGGGAAAAAGGAAAAATTACAGATCTCGATGCTTCAATCGAAACAGACCTTCTTCTTGAAAAATTCAAGGAAATTTTTAAATAACAAATCTTTAAAACCAACATACCTCGCCACAAATAGCGAGGTATTAATTTTCCCCATAAGTAAAATT
>CAZOTD010000055.1:0-10280 GCA_964582685.1 uncultured Treponema sp.
TATAATTAGCAATTCTTATGCCAAACATATTTATTTTTGTTTTTTACGGAATTTTCGAATTTCATACAAAGAATTTTAGAAAAAAAAGACTTTTTTGCTTGAAATTTCATTAAAAATTTGTTTTTTTTATTGACGATTAAGACTTTTGTTACTATTTTTAATGTATAATTTGTTTTTTTGTGTTATTTTGACACATTTCTATTTTTTTTAATTAAAATTGTATATTTTTGACACAATTTTCAATCTTTTATTATTGTTAAACTAGATTTTTGATATTCTGGCAAAAATTTTTTTGTTCCGCCATTTTCAAATATAACTTCTATTACAAGTTCGTCTTCTCTGTAATTAGAATGAATAATTTGACCATAACCATAATCATCATGGAAAATTCTTGTTCCAACTGACCACTTTTTTTTATCGTTGCTATCTTCGCAAAAATCGAAGTCGCGTGCATTTTTACCTTCCACTTGTTGCAAATAGCTTAAAGGCTTTTCGCCTAAAACACGAAAAGATTTGTCACCAGCTTCAAACAAAAAAAGACTTGGTTCCATAAAATCTACTCGTCCATACAAACGACGTTGTTTGCAACTTGTAATATAAAGTTCATCTTTTGCACGAGTAACTCCAACATAAAAAAGTCGACGTTCTTCTTCAAGTTCATCATCTTGTTTGTCTTGTCGAGGAAAAATTCCACTTTCAAGACCTGTAATTATCACACGCGGAAATTCTAGCCCTTTTGTATTATGAAGCGTAATTAAAGTTACACAATCAGATTTTTCTTCACTTTCATTTTCAAGAGTGCGATCAAGTTCAATGTGATCAAGGAATTCAAGAAGTCCACTTCGTGAATATTCGTAAAGAACAGCACTATTTACAAGTTCTTGCATATTTGCAACTCGCTGCGTTCCAGAAATTTCATCTTGGGCTTTATGAAACTCTAAAAGTCCAGATTTATTCATAATTAACTCAACAAATTCTGAAAGAGTTTTTTTTACGTTTTCATTTTTAGAATTAGATTTGTAATTTTTTTCTTCATGAAGTTTTTTAATTGCTAAAGAATTTGATTCAAGATTTTCATAAAGTTCGTCCATAAATGAAGTAAATTGCAACACTCCTTCTTTTGCCTTTTTGCTAAAAGTTTCAGATGCTATTTTTGCCGCCTCGATAAGATTTGAAAGCCCATTTTCTGTTATAGCTGTAGCAAAAATTTTTTCTTGTGTTACATTTCCAATTGCTCGGCTTGGTTTATTAATTATTCGTCTAAAAGAAATTTCATCTTTTGGATTTGCACAAAGGCTTAAAATAGCAAGCATATCTTTAATTTCTTCACGTTCATAAAACTTTAATGTTCCAACAACTTGATATGGAATTTTCTGCCTAAGGAATTCACTTTCAAATGTAAGACTTTGTGCATTTGTTCTATAAAGAATTGCCCAATCATTATAAGGACAACCATTTTTATGCGCTGACGAAATCATACTTGCACAAAATTTTGCTTCTTCATCTTGATTTGGTAAAAATACTAAAACTGGTTTTTTGCCTTCACCTCGTTCAGCAATTAAAGTTTTACCAAGTCGATCTTCATTTTTACTTACAACTTTATCTGCGGCAAATAGAATTTTTGAAGTTGAACGATAATTCCTTTCAAGTCGAATAATTTGAGTTCCTTCAAATTCGTCTTGAAAAGAAAGAATATTTTGGACTTCGGCACCACGAAATTTATAAATTGATTGATCATCATCACCAACGACACAAACATAAGTTGAATCTGGACCCAATGTATTTTGTACAAGTGCTCTTAGCAATTTAAATTGCGCCACATTGGAATCTTGATATTCATCAACCATAATCACTTTAAATCTATAATATAGTTGTCGCCGAATGTTTTTATTTTGTTCAAGAAGAAGTGCAGGGAGCATAATTAAATCGCCAAAATCAACATTGCCTGTTTGTCTAAGTCTTGTTTCGTAAGCAGCGTATGCTTGGCGAAATTCCGGATGTGAAGAAATCTTAATTAATTCTGGACTTTCTGGCGTATAACAATAATCTTTTGCAAGAGCAATATTGTGTGCAACAGCAGATGCTTGCTGTTTAGTTAAAGATGGAACTGCCTTTGCCAAAAGTGTTACCATATCGTCGTCATCATAAACGGTAAAACTTTGATCAATTCCGGCTTCTTGATAATATTTTCGCAAAAACCAGGCTCCAAACGAATGGAATGTCCTAATCATTGCATCTTTTGCTCTTGGTTCCATTGCAACTGCGCGAGATTGCATTTCGTTTGCGGCTTTTTTTGTAAAAGTAACTGCAAGAATTGAATAAGGCTCATAACCTTTTTGATTTATAAGATATGCAATTTTTGTCGTAATCACTCGTGTCTTTCCAGAACCAGCTCCCGCTAAAATCAAAAGTGGAGAACCAGAATGTTCTACCGCTTTCTTTTGTTCTTCGTTTAAAAGTGATAAATATTTTTTTAATTCTGAAGAAGGTTCTGCTTGAACATTCTTATTTTGGAGATTATAGATAAAATCTAATGCAAAATCATCACTCATTTTTTTCCTTACAAATGATTCAAGCAATTGCAAACAACAAAAAAAATTAATACTAATTTTTTTTGTTCAATTGAGAATCTTTTACAAAATAGGAATCCAAGTCTACGCCTGAAACTCTATCCGCTTTTACAAAAACAAGTCTTCCAGGTTTGATTGCTTTAACAGCATTTTTATCATCTTTTTCAAAACGAACAACAACAGAGCCATCAACATCGGGCGCTTGAAACCAAGTTCTGCCAATTGCAAATGAAGTATTGCCTTCACCTTCAATTAATTCTTCTATCAAAACATCATAAAATTTGTTAATTCGCTTTTCTAATCGTAAAGCAGAAATTTCTGTTTGTTGTGCTTCAAGAATTGCAATGCGTTCTTTCGCAATTTTTTTAGGAACCCGTTTTTTAAAGCTGTATGCAGGAGTATCTTCTTCCCGACTGAAACAAAAACAACCAGACCAATCAGGTTCAATCGAAGTCAAAAAATCTTTTGTATTCTCAAATGCAGCTTCGCTTTCGCCTGGAAATCCTGTCATAAAAGTTGTTCTCAAAGCACATTCGGGCAATGCATTTCTAATTTTCTTTACGAGCGAAATATAACTTTCTTTGCTTCCAGTTCTGTTCATTGAATGAATAATTTGTGTATCGCCACTTTGAAAAGGAATATCAAAATATGCAAGAATTCTCGAATCTGATTTTATACATTCAAGAATATCTGAATTAAAATGATCCGGATGAATGTACAAAAGTCTAATCCAAAAATTTCCTTTTAATTTTGAAATTTCATTCAATAAAACAGCAAGTTTTGATTTTTGTTCTTTATCGTTATTAAAAATTTCTTTATCAACAATTCCAGTTCCAAATGCTGCAAGATCTTGACCAATAAGATTAATTTCAAAAATTCCTTGATTTAATAAATCTTTAATTTCAGAAACAACATCTTGAATCGAACGACTTCTAAGTTCACCACGAATAATAGGAATTGCACAAAATGAACAATGGTTAGAACATCCTTCAGTAATTTTTACATATGCAGAATTTTTAAAATTAAGGAAATGTTTTCTATTGTAACAACAAACATTTTTTTGTGCTGAAGTTTTGACAATAGTTTTTTTGGAATATTTTTTTTCTGCTACAGTTTTTAAAAAATCAGAAATTGAAAGCAAATCACCGTTCCCAAAAACGCCGTTAGCTTCTGGTAGATTTTCTTTAAAAATATTTGCATAACGTTGTGCAAGACAACCTGCAAGAATTATTTTTTTTTCTGGATATTTTGCACGAATTTCATAAAGAGAATTAAGAGATTCCTTTTTTGCATTTTCAATAAAGCCACAGGAATTAATAATAATAACGTCTGCTTCATCAGAATTATCAGCATATACAAAACCATCATCAATTAACTTTGAAATTATAATTTCACCATCAACTTGATTTTTTGCACAACCATGTTGGTCAATATAAAACTTAGTCAATTGGTTCTACCACCAATATATAACGGCCGTCTTCTGAACGAACCCATTTTATATCTTCTACGACACATTCTCCTGCCTTTGCAATTTCAAGTTCATAAGTTTGTGTTGCAGCAACAATTTGGAATTTAACTGTATTTCCGTTTGACATCCATATACGAATTCTATTATTTGGAGAAACCGTAACGACATCTCCATTTGTGTAATAATTTTCAACTGAATTCATTCTATCAACTTCATAACGAAAAACACAAGGTTTTCTAAAAGAAGCTCGTAGCGTAAAAGGATAAGAACGATTGTCTTCTAAAATTATTGTTTGGTTAACACTTACACTTTGTTGCGTAGGAATTGTAGTATTATCGGCAAGAATAGAATCTGAAGTTTCGTCTTTTTTTACAATGTAAACTTCAGCACCACGCGATTCATTTGTAGAAGAAATTTCCCAAACATCTAAAACCATATCAACTGATGTATCGCCATCAACATCAAGTTCACGCGTTTCGGAAAGTTCAAAAAATTGTTCACCAATAGGCGTATTTATTGCAAGTCTTGAATTTGTATCAGAAGTTACAGTAAGTACAATATTTCCATCTCTTGCAGGAACAATAATTTGGTCGCCGACATAAAGACGAGTATTAATTGGTTTATCCGAAAGTTCATAAGTTTTTTGTTGAACTTTTTTAGAAATTGCATATCGCTCGCTAGCCTTTTTATATTTAGGTAAGAATACAGCAAAATACAAAATTAAAAAAATGATTACCAAAAGTACAAAACAACTTGAAATAATAATTGGAACACGCAAATTTGATTTAGGCTTTGCAATAAGCCCTTCTGGAACAGGAGCTTCTTGTAGCATCATATTGCGATGTAAAAGAATTAAGCGATTAGAATCAAGTTCCAAATACTCAGCGTAATTTCTTAAAAAGCCAACAAGATATGCATCCGCATGAAAAGCACTAGTATTTTCATTTTCAAGTGCTTCAAGCAATTCTTTACTTATTGAAGTTTCTCTTTCAACTGTTTCAAGAGTAAGTTTTTTTTGTTCTCTAGCATTCCTTAAAATTTCACCATAACTGTCCATAAATGAAAATCCTTACTTAAAAGAATGTTAGTCAGAGAACAAGAAATTGTCGTAGTTATTTGCAGCAGAAGGAATATTGTATTCAAAGCGTTTAGCAGTAAGACCTTGATTAATTTCATAAGTTTTAAAATCGAACTGATAAACAATTCCATCTGGAGTTGTCGCAATAATACGTCTAATAAGTTTTGTTTCTGGCACAATTGAGATTCTAATACTTCTAAAACTTTCTGAACCTGTTCTTCGCCAAAGAATTAATTTTACAACCATTTCATCTGAACCTTCATCAAGAGGAACTTCTCCTTGACCTATTTCGTATGAAACTGTGTAATATCGCCTTAAAAGTGAAAGACCTTCTGAAGTTGTAGGATTTTCACCTGTCGCATCTTGTGTTAAAACAGCACCACTATCTGGAAGATAACATACAAGCCGCTTTCCATCATATACAATTGTTTGCTCTGCAGGATTGGAAAAATCCATTCTCATTTTATCTGGAGCCAAATATGTAACAGTCGCAGCCATATCAGTTTTGTCGATTTTAATATCAACTTCAGCTTGATAGTCTTTAAATGTTGCATATTTATCAGAAACAGATTTGAAAAATTCATTTGCAGTTGTAATCCCTTGTGCAATTGCAGAAAATCCACACAAACCTATAATAGCAATTGCACAAAAACTTCTTTTTGTTATACGGTTAATTGATAATCTCATAGGGCATATTTTATTGAACTTAATACTTATGGTCAATAACATTCCTTATATTCTAATCTTTGCCTTTTTTTGAAGTTTCAGTTTTGGCACTAGTCTTTGCTACCACTTTTTTTGATGCACTAGATTTTGGCGCAGATTTTTTTTCTTGATTTTTAGTTTCACTTTCAATAATCGAATAAAATTCTTTTCCGTCAAGCGTTTCAACTTCAAGAAGGCGTTCACTTACTTTTTCTACTAACATTTTATATTTTTTCAATAATTTTAGAACATAGTCATAACGCTCATTTATAATTCTTGCAATTTCGTCATCAATATATTTTTGAGTATCTTCACTAAATTCTCTAACTAATGCAGGCTCACCACCACGATTTCCGAGAACGCCTTTTCCTAAAGTCATATTTTTGAATTTATTGCTCATACCATAATCTACAATCATACTTTTTATCAATTCTGTAGCACGAGCGATGTCATTTGAAGCGCCTGTAGAAATATCTCCCAGTATGATTTCTTCAGCTGCACGACCGCCAAGCATTGAATCAACTTCATTTATCATATTTTGGCGTGTAAGGAAATTCTTTTCTTCTTCTTCGCGATATTGTGTAAATCCTCCAATTCCATGACTTCGAGGAACAACTGTAATTTTATTTACAGGTTCATGGTCAGGTGTAAAAGCGGCTACAATTGCGTGACCAGTTTCGTGAACAGAAACTAGGCGCATTTCTTTTTTATTATCTTTGCGTGATTTCTTTTTTAAGCCGATACTTACTTTATCAATCGCTTCATTAAAATCATCCATCGTAACTTTTTTTCTACCATTGCGAACTGCAAGTAAAGCCGCTTCGTTGACAACATTTGCAAGATCTGCACCAGCAAATCCAGTAGTTCCGTGAGCAATTGATTCAAAATCAACATCGTCATCAAGTTTTACATTCTTTGAATGAATACGAAGAATTTCTTCACGACCTTTTACATCTGGACGTTCAACAGGAACTTGACGATCGAATCGTCCCGGTCTAAGCAATGCTGGGTCAAGAATATCTGCTCGGTTTGTTGCAGCAAGAATGATAAGACCTTTTTCATTTTCAAAACCGTCCATTTCAACAAGAAGTTGGTTTAAAGTCTGTTCACGCTCGTCGTTTCCACCACCAAAACCGTTAACACGATTTTTTCCAAGAGCATCAATTTCATCGATAAAAATAATACATGGCGCTTTTTCACGAGCTTGTTTGAACAAATCACGCACACGACTTGCACCGACGCCAACAAACATTTCAACAAAGTCAGAACCTGAAATACTAAAAAAAGGAACTCCTGCTTCACCTGCAACTGCACGAGCAAGCAAAGTTTTTCCAGTTCCTGGTGGCCCAACAAGAAGGACACCTTTTGGAATTTTCCCTCCAATATCAGTATATTTTTTTGGCGATTTCAGGAAATCTACAACTTCAACAAGTTCTTCTTTTGCCTCATCAACTCCAGCAACATCAGAAAAACGCGTTTTTACTTTTCCTTCTTCGACAGACTTTACTCGAGATCCACCATTACCGAAAATACTTCCCATTCCGCCCATTCCACCTCCGATTTTGCGGAAGAATAAAAAATAAATAAAACAGAAAATTGCAATAGGTAAAATCATTTGTAAAAGAATTTGAGTAAAAATATTTTGTTGTGGACGAACATATTTATATTTAACATTATGTTCATCAAGAAATTTGACAAAATCTTCTATTGCATAAGGATGACCAACAGTTTTATAAACTGTGCGTTTTGAATTCCTATCTTGATTAAAGATTGAATAAACTGTTTCGTTGTTAGTTTGTTCTGACACTTTGTCATAACCGATAAAATAATATTCAGTAATATCAACTTCAACAATTGTTCCTATTTCAACAAGTTTTTTGAAATCACTAAAATCCAATTCAGGCTCTGTTTTTTGAGAAGTAATTACATTGAAAATTCCAAGCAGAATAATTACAAATAAAATAATTCCCCAAAGAGAAAAATTTGGTCCTTTTTTAGAACCATTATTTTTGTCATTTTTTTCTTCTGGACTTAATTTAAAGAAATCGTATTCATTATTTTCTTTTTTTTTGTCGTCTGTCTTTTTGTTTTTGTTATCGCTCATATTTTCCTGCCGTAATAAATTTAGAAACCATTATTCCGTTGATTGATATAATAAATATACGAAAAAACAAAAAAATAGTCATTACAATAATAAACTTTTTTCTATAAACTTTATTTTTGTAACTTTTCACTTTTACATTTTTTTTCATTAAGTTTTCCTTAAGAATATTTTTTTAAATCCGATAATCTAATCGAATGTCTATATTTATTTTAGAACAGCACATAAGGCAAACTAAGGGGGAACTATGAGTTATAACCAGGCATATAATGCATATCGCGACACAAATGTAAAAACTGCAAGTCAAGGTCGTCTGGTTGTTCTTTTGTACGAAGAGGCAGTAAAACAACTTACAGTTGCAAATTCTCTTTTTGATAAAACAGGAAAACTTCCTGTAAAAAATATCGAGGCGTTTGGAAAAGCAATTCTCAAAACGCAAGAAATTATTACGGAACTTCAAGTTTCTCTTGATATGGAAAAAGGTGGCGACATTGCAAAAAATTTGATGGCGCTTTACATTTTCTTTAACAAACAACTTACAGATATAAATATTTCAAAAGACAAAACTAAACTTGAACCTATTCTAAAAATGCTTACTGAATTGTGTGAATCTTGGCAACAAGCTGCAGCGTCAAGTGCAAATGCACCAGCCGCTCAAGTTCAGCAGACATTAAATATTCAGGGGTGAATTATGAAAGAAATTACACAAGAAGAACTTAACGAACGCGTTGCATTGCTTAAAAGATTTAGGGAATTACTTCTTGAGCAAAGAAAAAAATTTCAAGAATATCTTACAGTTTTGGAAAAACAAGAAAACTCAATCGAAACAGAAAATTCAGAAAGCCTTCTTGCCCACACAGAACTTGAGCAGCAAGTTGTTTCAAACATCATAAATCTTCAAAAAGTTATTGTTCCTATGAGTGAACTTTACAAAGAAAAAAATCAAAAAGAAGTTGACAATTCCGTTACAGAAATTCAAGATGAACTAAAAGATTTACAGAAAAAAGTTCTTGAACAAAATGCACGAAATCGAGAACTTCTAAAAACACACATTGTTCAAATCAAAACTCAAATTGCTTCTCTCAAAAATCCGTATAAAAACAATCGTAGTGTTTATGCAGAAAAAAACACAATCGGAAATCTTATCGCAATCGAAGCATAACAAATTTCAAAAATCAAACAAACGATGGTTCAACTTTTATAACGCAAAAATATTTTGGTTTAAGGTCGGAAATTTTTTTTGCAAGCATTTGAGAAAGTTGTTCATCAGGAATTTTGCATTCATGGGGTTTTACTAAATCGAACAAAACATTTGTATGAGTTGTTCCTGGAACAATACGCAAATCATGAATAGATAAATTTGGATCAAGTTCCTTTGCACATTTACCAACAAGTTCTTTTAAAGTTTTTACTTCCTTAGATTTTACATCTATTGGATCCATGTGAATTGTTGCAGAACAGTTGAATTTTTTGCTGAGTGCAACTTCGATATTATCAATTTCATCATGAATGTCAAAAATATTTTTAGTTCCGTCAACTTCTGCATGAAGCGAAATCATAACACGACCAAGTCCATAATCGTGAACTATTAAATCATGAATTCCTTCCACAATATCATACGACATTACAAGTTTTTCAATCTCGGCAACAAATTCTTTTTCTGGTGGTTGTCCAAGCAACGGACGAATTGTGTCCTTTACAGAATCAAAACCATTTTTCAAGATGAAAATAGATACAAACAATCCTGCGATTCCATCAACTGGCAATTTTGTAATATTCAACATATAAATAATTGTTGAAATTAGAACTACACTTGTAGAAATAGTATCAGAAAGACTGTCTTTTGCTGTTGCTTCCATTGAAGCAGAATTTATTTTTTTTGCAACATGATGATTAAAAAAATACATATATGTTTTTACAAAAATTGAAATCACAAGAATACAAATCGAAAGCCATGAACCTATAACTTGCTCTGGATTTAAAATCGAAATCACAGAAGTTTTTAATAACTCAAGCCCCATTACTAAAATTAAAATAGAAACGAAAATTCCCGTTATATATTCAAATCTGCCATGTCCAAATGGATGTTCTTGGTCAGGTTTTTTTCCAGCCAATCTAAAACCCAAAACCGTAATAATCGACGCACCCGCATCAGAAAGATTATTCATTGCATCTGCAGTAATAGCGATTGATTTAGTAAGCAAACCCGCAACAAGTTTTATACAAAACAAAAGTGCATTCAAAAAAATTCCATAAGCGCCAGAAAGAGTTCCATATTGCTGCCTAACAATAGGATTTTTTACATCATTATAATTCTTTATAAAAATTTTAGTTAATAATGAAAACATATAATAAAAT
>CAZOTD010000056.1:0-10212 GCA_964582685.1 uncultured Treponema sp.
ATTCAAGATATTCGCTATAATTTTCGCTGATTATATCAAGATGTTTTTGAACTTGAGAAATTTTTGAAGGTTCATAAAAATGAACATCGATTACAGAAAATAATTCTGTAAAAGCAAGGATTGAAAAACACGCAAAGAGAAATACCGAAATTAAAAGACTGACAAAGATTTTCCGACTTGAAGTCACATTATTCCCCAATTCAATTTTTTTTAAACTAAATATCTTTTTTATTATCGGCGAAATTTGTCAATAAATTCATATTTTTAAAAATGAATTTTTAGCGAAGAATTTTCAAAAATTTTAAAAAGTTAATTAATTAGATTGATTTTAACGTCTTTTGAATATTTTTTTTTGTCGTTTCAATTTTTTTGACAAAGAAATCAATATTTGTTCCAACAAACATTGCACAATAAACTGTAATACAAATAGCAAATAATATATAAAAGGAAATAAAAACGGTTTTATTTGCAACGCTATAATTGCTTAAACCAAATACGAGCATAAACAAAATCATTGCGATTCCGCCAAAAACCCATTTTGCAATTGAAATTGGATTTTTTGCAGAAATATATTCTGGATCGATTTTTGCCATAACAGATTCAATTGAAAAGTCATCAATAGCAACTGGAATTTCTAAAGGCGCTTTTGCAAGTTTTTCGGCTGTTTTTAAAAGATGAATTTGTTTTCTACATTCTCGGCAAATAAGAAGATGCAAAGTTACAGAAAGTGGAACTCGTTCGCCTTTGTCAAGGCTAAGATATTTATCCATAATCTCACAACAATTTCTTTTAATTTTCATACAAATCCTCTTTCAACAAGTTTATCTTTTAAAATTTTCTTTGCCCGAAAAACATACGATTTAATTGTGCCTACTGGAAATCCCGTAATTCTGCTAATTTCCAAATGGGAAAAGTCATAGAAAAAATACAAATCAAGACAAATCCCATATTCTTGTGGAAGCTCAGTAATAGCTTCTCGAATTGCTTGAGAAGTTATTCGCCTTATTTGTGCCTCTTCTGGAGTATCAGACGAATCTCGAAGAATACTTTCATCAGAAATAGGAACATATTCATCTCTCCTATTTAGCGAATTGATTGCAGTATTATAAGCAATTCGTGTCAACCAGGTGGAAAACATTGACTCTCCGCGGAAAGTATCAAGTTTTGTGTAAGCCTTTAAAAATACTTCTTGAACAAAATCTTCTGTATCACTTTCATTTTTAAAAAAACTCATTCCTAAAGCGACAACTCTATTTTTATACAAAGACATAAGTCGAGCAAAAGCTTTGTTGTCGCCATCGAGAGTAGATTTTACAAGTTCAGAATCACGTTTATATGCGACTATATGTTCAAAATCATTTCTCTGACTTATCATCTTTCACTTTAAAAGCGGGATTGATTCGATAGAAAATCAATAGACATACACCAATCGAAAATGGAATTAATCCGCCAAGCAAAACATAATTAAATCCTTCAATGCACGCAAACAAAATCGTAAGCATAAGCCCAATTCCTGTCAAAAGGAGTCCTGTAAGTAGCGAAAATGTTTGCAAATCAAAGGAATGAGTTTTGTAAGTTCCATTTTTGATCCGAAGTTTAATTTCGTGATGATGCCAAAGAATATAGAAAAACACAACAATTCCGCCAATAGCAATTCCTACAATAGGAATAATTGAAATAATAATTTGTGCAGTTTCTGACGCAATCGCCTTTTCCATAATATTCTCCCATTTTAAGTGTTTGTACTTAATTAGACATCAATTTTAATTATAAGTTGCAATAAAACGTTTTTTTTAATGCAACAAGATTTACTATAACCAAATTTGCAAAATTTAATCAAGAAAAATATAATCTTCAAAATAAATTGATTTAATTTTAGAAATTACAAGTTCTTGATTTATTTGTTCAAGCAATTCTTCTTTTACTTCTTTTTCCCCAATAGAGAAAAGTTCTTTTTTTGTATGTTTTGAAATATAATTTAATATAATTGTTTTGAAAGTTTGCTTCTTGTGTGAAAGTTCTTCAATAAAGGCAGAATCATTAGTTTCGTATGCGAACCAAGGCGTAATCACTACATTTACAGCAGTTGAAACATCTTCTTCTGGTTTTGTCAATGCTCTGAGTGTTCCAAGTTCTTTAAAGGAATAAAGTTTTTCTTTTGTACTAACCTTTTCTGCACTCGGATCGGAACGACGATAATGTTGCCAACTTGCTTTGCCAGAAATAAAACTTGTTATAGTACAAAAAAGAATAACCGCAAGAAGACCACAAATTACATAAATTAAAATTTTATTAATGTTAGCCTTCATTTATTATTCCTCCCACATTTTTTTCTAAAAAAATCAGCCCCACAAATTATATGGGTTTACCATTCTTCCATTTTTGTAAACGGTAAAATGAACATGATAACCTGTACTCATTCCTGTTGTTCCAACATATCCAATTACACTTGAAGTTGTTACATAACTTCCAACTTTATGATTAGAAAACGAATTCATATGGCCATAAAGTGTTTTGTATCCAGAATGATGTTGAATCATAACATAATTTCCGTAAACTTCGCTCCAACCTTTATATACGATAGTTCCTTCCATTGCTGCATAAATTGGAGTATTTTTTGGACAAGCCATATCTATTCCGCCATGAAATTGTCGTCGTCCGTTAAATGGACTTCTACGCCAACCGTAATACGAAGTAAGTCTATAATAACCATGGATTGGTTTTCTAAACAAGTCGCCATTAATTTCTTGTCGAGTTATCCAATCGAGAGCAGCACCTGGAACAAAAATAGACTGCCCAGCATTTAAAGAAGTATCAAGCGAAATATGATTTACATTTGAAATATCTTGTGCAGAAACTTCGTATTTTTTTGCAATTGATTCTGCTGTTTCGCCATCATTTTTCACATTGTAAAGGATTCCGTCGAGTGAAGGAATTTTTATATTTTGCCCAATTTGAATTGTTCTTGTTGCTCGAATTTTATTTACACTAATTAAAGTATCTTGAGAAACTCCATATTTCTCTGCAATAACACCGATCATGTCACCAGGTTTTATTCTGTAAGAATAATAATAAAGTCCATCATCAATAAGTTTTTTTTCTGCTTCTTCAAGAGCTAAAACATCTTTACGCGCTTCGTTGATAATTTGTTGTGTTACTTCGATTTGAGAATTATCATTTGAAGAAAGTCCTAAATATTGTTCGTCAGTTGAAGTTATATTTTCAAGTGTTTCATATTGTGGAATTGCAGGAATTTCGAAACCGCCTACTGCATCAACTTCTAATTGCTTTTTATCAGTTTTTTTTCTTGCATACAATGTTACAGTTCCAGCGATAAATGCTGTAATGCAAAAACTTCCTATTATTTTCAGAACAAATTCATTTTTTTTATTCATCTTCATTCCCTTTATTCACATAAAAGACTGACAAACAAGTTTAATCATTTTAACCGATTTTTTTATTTATGCCAACTAAATAAGTTTCAAATGATTCTCGACGACAAGCTTGTGGTTTAAAGCCTTTTGCACTTGTAAAAATTTCGTGCATCTTTTTTAAGAATTTCTGCTGGTCACCATTTTGAAAAATTTTAACGCAGAAATTTCCGCCAACTTTAAGCATATTTTGTGCATACCAAATTGCCATTTCTACCAAAAATTCCGAACTTGCTGTATCAACAATTTTATTTCCAGTTGTTTTTGGTGCTGCATCACAAACAACGAGATTATAAGGTCCAATTGCTCTTATTTGTTCGCGAATTTCTTTTACAGTCAAATCGCCTTGAATAAAAACGAGATTGTCGCCTTTTACATCTTTGGCAAGTGGATTTAAATCGCAAGAAACAATTTTTCCAGTTGAGTCCAATTTTCTCATTAAAAATGTTGTCCAACTTCCCGGACTTGAACCCAAATCCAAAACGTTATAATTTTTCTTTATTATTCCGAATTTTTCGTCAATTTCCTGCAATTTATAAACTGATCTTGCAGGATAACCTTCAGAAAAAGCTTTGCGTGACCAAAAATCAGGTTTTTCGTAATTACTCGATGGCATATTTTCAATTATCGGCACAAATTTGCATAAATATAAGTCATAATTCACCTATCATAAAAATGGTTTTAGTCCACTATTCCATTTTAAAAAAATTGAGTATATTTATATTATGAGCAATTTTAACATTTCGCAAATACGAACAAAAATTGAAAATACTCTTGAAACTTTTCTTCCACAAGTTCAAAGTGAATTATGGAAAAAAAACGTATTTGGGCAATTGCCTAAATCTGTAAATCAAAATCATCTTGAGCAACTTTTAGTTCCTTGTCGCAATCTTATGACTTTAGGCGGAAAACGATGGCGACCTTTACTTCAAGTTTTGTGCACAATTATGGTCACAAAAGAAGATAACTCAAATTGCAATCTTTTAGAAAATTCCAAAGTAAAAGAAAGTATAAATCTTACTCCTTTAGTTGAATTTGTGCATACGGCAAGTTTAATTCACGATGATATAGAAGATGGTGCAGAAACTCGAAGAGGTAAACCTGCAACTTATATTACTTACGGACTTGATACGGCTTTAAATGCAGGTTCTTGGCTTTATTTTATGGCACCGATTGCTATTGACAACCTTGATATTGACAGCGAAAAGAAAAATCTTTATTACAGTTTGTACACAATGGAATTAAGACGACTTCATTTGGGTCAAGCGATGGACATTTATTGGCATAGAAATCCTGATATTTTTCCATCGTTAGAAGAATATCAAACAATGGTTCAAAACAAAACTGGAACGCTTTCTTGTCTTGCAGTTCTTTTTGGAGTTCTATCTGGAGGAGGAACAAAAGAGCAAGCATTAAAAGCTGGCGAAATTGCGCGTGGAATTGGGGAAGGTTTTCAAATTCTTGATGATGTTCAAAACCTTACAACTGGCAATCCTGGGAAAAAACGTGCAGATGATATAGTTGAAGGGAAAAAAAGTCTGCCGATATTATTGCATATTGAACAATTTCCAAGCGATAAAGAAAAAATCTCTAGTTGCTTTAAAAATGCACAAAATCAGGGTATAATGTCTCCCGACATTGAAGAATGTATTTCTTTGCTTGAAAAAAGTAAATCCATTCAAAAAGCATTTGAAAAAGGACATACGCTTGTTCAAGAAAAAACACTTGAACTTGTGCATTTATTCAATGATTCTCGGAATCTTTCTGAAGCCGCTACACAAATAATCAAACTTTTTGAAGAAATGCTTCCTAAAATTTGATTTTATACAATTGGAAAAGACAGATGATAGAAAAAGCAGAATCACTTAACACACAAGCAATTAATTTTGCCGCCAATGGTGAATTTAAAGAAGCCATTGCTTGTTTAAAACGTGCACTTGTTGTAGAAAAAACAAATTATCTCTTATGGTACAATCTTGGAGTTACTTATCGAGATGCAGAACAATTTGAATCCGCAAAAGAATGTCTTATCAAAGCTCTCGATTTAAATGAACTAGATAGAGATACTATTGATTTGCTTTCTTTAGTATGCCTCTCATTGCACGAATTTGATGAAGCACTATTTTATGCCTTTGAAGGACTTGATCTTTATCCAACTGATGCACGGCTTTGGAATACTCTTGGAGTTATTTTCTTTAATCAACTAGATTATCAAGAAGCCGCAGAAGCATTTGAACACGCTATAACTATAAACCCATATTATTACGATGCACTTTTTAATCTTCGTGATACTTATGATGAACTTGGAAATAAAATTGGCAAACAAGAATGTATTGCTCGGATAAATCAATTAAAATTTCAAAACGGAGACTAAAATGCAAAAAAATGCAATTGTCAAAAATCTCGAAGTTCCAAATGACAAGAAAAAAAATATTGTTATCGTTGAGCCACTTTCTTCACTTGAATGTGCTTCTTGCAATCACAATTGCAAAAAACGACATTCATTTATTTTAGCAGTAAATAACAAAAATTTCCCATTAAAAATAAATTCCATTGTAAAAATTTCAACTTCAAAGAAGCAAGAATTATTTGAAACAATTGTATCGTTATCAATACCTATTTTTATGGCTTTTTTGGGATTTATGCTTTCTAATCCAATTTACAGAACAATTATTCGATTAATAAAAAAAGACGGCACTTTAAATGCCGTCTGTCCAGAAGGAACTAAAGCCTTTATCGTAATAATATTTTTTTCGCTAGCAGTACTTTTTGTTTTAATTTTGACAAGAAGTAAGGCTTTTTTGATTTATCCAGAAATTACAGATGTTCTCGAGCCAGAGCACTAATCTCGTCTGCCATTTTCATTAATGGAACTTGTTTTTGTACTGCACCAAGTTCATAAGCTACTCGTGGCATTCCATAAACGACACTTGATTGTTCATCTTGTCCTAATGTCCAAGCGCCTTGTGTCCGCATTTCTACCAATTCATCAGCACCATCTTTTCCCATTCCAGTCATAATTACACCAAGAGCATCATTTTTGTAAATCTTTGCAACTGATTCAAAAAGGACATCTGCTGAAGGACGGTGACCATTTCTTTGAGGTGCTTGAGAAAGTCTGATTACATTTTGAATTGGGCGCTTTTCCACAAGAATGTGAAAATTTCCAGGAGCAATATAAATATGTGCAGATTCAATAGGCATTTGATCTTGTGCTTCAACTACTGTAAGAGGGCAAATTTTATCAAGGCTTTGAGCAAATTCATACGTAAAACCTGCAGGCATATGTTGAACCACAAGAATTGGCTGCTTAAGATGTGGATCAAGCATTTTGAATACATCGCGTAACGCTGGAGGTCCTCCTGTAGAAATTCCAAGTGCAATAATTTCGATTCTTCCACCTTCACGAAGCGGTTTTATAACTTTTGGTTCTTTTGGCTTAGATGGTTGCCATTCAATCGGTTGTGTTGCAGGAACAATTTTGTCTGTAATTTTTTCAACATTGTGTTCACGAATCGATTCAATTTGAGCTTTCTTCTGTTCAAGAACAAATCGCTCAGCTTCTCGAAGTTTTATCTGTCGAATAAAAAAATCTGGTTCATAAACATCTTTGCCATGACGCAGAGCACTTGAATATCCATACGAAGAAAGCAATTCAACAAGGCGATCTGCAACGGTAGAAAGATCGGCAGTAACAGAACCATTTGGCTTTGTCAAAAAATCACTAGCACCAAGTTCAAGAGCTTCCATCGTTATTGCAGCGCCTTCTGTTGCAACACTTGAAAGTATAACTACAGGAATATTTAAATGGCGTCTTCTGCGTTCTTTAAGGAATTCAATACCATTCATTACAGGCATTTCAATATCAAGAACAATTACATCTGGAGTACTTTCTTGGATTCTTTCAAGTGCAATTTGACCATTCATCGCTTTGCCAGAAACAGATAAACCTTGAGTATTTTCAATAATTCGAGAAATCAAATTTCTCATCAATGCACTGTCGTCACATACAAGAACAGATATATCGTCTTTCATATTTTTCCTCTCTAATTTACTGAATTATTTTTCATTTTTTTGATATAAACATGCCCATTGTGTCTTAAGGAATTCAAACTTTGTGTCCATTCCAAAAAGACTTTCTGAATGTCCGATAAACAAATATGCATGAGGAGCTAAAGCTTGATAAAATCTATCAATAACGGCTTTTTGCGCAGCTTCGTCAAAATAGATAAGAACATTGCGACAAAAAATTACATCAAGATTTCTTGCACCAGAATCATTTTTAAGATTGTGATAGTCGAATTTGATTTTATCCATCAATTCCTTTTTTACTTGATAACCATCAGGCACTTTTATAAAAAATCGGGCAAGATATTTTTCTGGAATTCCAGCAATTCGTGAATCAGGATAAAATCCTTGCTTTCCGACCATAAGAGATTTTAACGAAAGATCAGACGCAGTAATTTGAAATTTATAAGGTGGCGGAAGAATGTCTGCAAGAATCATCGCAATTGTATATGGCTCTTCTCCAGTAGAACAACCTGCACTCCAAATACGGATAGTCGTATCGCCAGTCTTTTTTTTGTCGTCGATTATATGCGGAATTACATAATTACTAAAGGCATCAAAGTGAGGTTGATTCCTAAAAAATCGAGTCAAGTTTGTTGTAACTGAATCGAGGAAAACTTTCATTTCCTCTTTATCAGACATAATCAGCTTATAATAATCCTGAACAGAATCCAAGTTTTTTTCTCTAAGGCGTTCTTTAAGACGGCTATCAAGAATTGAGCGGTTAGTGTCAGAAAAAGTGATACCACTTTCGTTATAAATCGCCTTTCGGAATAAATCAAAATCGTTATCGCTTAATATTTCTACCATATTGATAGATTATACAACTGGAATGAAGAATTGTAAATTAATAAATTCAGAATTTTTATTTAATCAAAAGTTGGCAAAAGTTAGATTGCAAAAAACATATAATCTATGATAAAATAATACCACTTTTATTAGTTAATTATTAAAGGAAGTTAATTATGAAAAAAACCTTTTATAGCATCGGTTCAATTATCATTTTGCTTATTGCGGCATTAATTTTTGTATTTGTACCAGCATTATCTGAATCAGGAGTATCAACTAGATCTCCTTATCCAGAATATGGAAGTTACAATAATAAGCCGATTTATTATGAAGAAGGCTCTGATTTTGCAAATGCAGTTGATGAATTAGTAAGATACTATGAATCTATGGGAATAGATTTAAACAGTGAATATGCGGCAACTATTTATGACAGCATTTTTGCTCAAGCATTCCAGAATGTAATTGGAAGTTATGCACTTGAATATTACACAAAATCTTCAGGATATATAATTCCTAATTCTGCAATAAGACGCAATGTAAGAAGTCTTCCACAATATCAAGATTCTTCTGGAACTTTCTCTCCTGCAATTTATCAATCTTATTCAGAAACAGAAAAACGTGATATACAAGACAGAATTGAAAAACATCTTACACAAATGAGAAGTTATGAAGACCTTTTTGGTTCATTTGAAGAAGTTGGAACTTCTCCACTTTACGGTTTAAAACCTTCTTCAGCAGAAATTGAATTTATCCGCAAAATGAGCGAAAAACAATCTTCATTTGATATTGCAATTTTTGATACAACAAAATATCCAGATGACAAAAAAATTTCATTTGCGAAAGAACACAAAGATCTTTTTGTAAAATATAATTTGAAAGTAATTACTTGTGATTCAAAAGACAAAGCAACAAAAGCGCATAAGCGTATTTCAAAAGGCGAAATTAAATTTGAAGACGCATTTACAGAATATTCAAATGGAATTTACGGCGAACAAGAAACTGGAGTAATTTCTGCAAGTTATAAATTTCAACTTGAAAATATTCCTACAAATCCTGATGACCTTGATAAAATTTTAAATCTTGCTCCAAATGAAATAAGCACAGTAATTGAATCTCCTTCTGCTTATTGTATTTTTCAATCAACTGCAATGCCAACTGAGCCAGATTTCGATTCTGAAGAAGTAAAAGATATTGTATTCACATATCTTCTTACAAGAGAAAAATCAATCATCGAAGATTATTATTGTAATATCGCAAATGATTTTGCAACAAAAGCAATTTCAACTTCATTCGACAACGCACTTGAAAGTTTCGATGCACAAAAAACTTCTATTGCATCATTCGCACTTAACTATAATAATGCTGAACTTATCGGACAAATGCCTAATGATACAAATTCCTTACTTAGAGGAATTTCGACAAACGAGAATTTTCTTAGAACAGCATTTAAACTTAGAAAAGATGAAATTTCTTCTCCAGTTGTTTTGTCCCCTGCAAATCAAGTCCTTGTTCTTAAATGCACCGATATTACAACAACCGAAATTTCTTCTGACGATGCAAAATCTATTCTTGCACCTGCAATCGATAAAGCATCAAAGACTTCAATAAATTATTCACTTCTTTCTTCTGACAAAATTAAATACAACAATGCAAACTTTATGGCAGCATTTAATAGAACAATAGCAGAATAATTTATGGCAAAAGATAAATTTGATTTTCAAAGTAATTTTGAAAATCAAAAAACACAAACGCCCAGTCTAGTTCAAACACGACAGGGCGTTTGTGTTTTATACAAAGGACGTTATCTTTACTCTAAGTGGGAACCTTCAAAAGCAATTCTAAATATTATTTCAAATATTCAAATTCCAGAACATTCAGTTGTTTTAATCTTTAGTCCAGCATTATGGCTTGGATTGCCTGAACC